>NZ_JACCSO010000442.1 GCF_013812955.1 Nannocystis sp.
GGCCCGAGGGACATGTCGGTGGCGACCGGCGCGGCGGTCGGCGCGGCGGTGTGGCGGCGATCAGTAGCCATGGCGCATGGGCATGTACGTGACGTTGGCGACGCGCAAGGAGCCCTGGTCGATCGTGAACGGGTAGCTGCGGCTGAGCTCGGGGGTGCGGATCTTGAGCTCGCCGGAGATCGGTCCTTGACCGCTGAAGCGGGTGACCTCGACGGCGACGGTCTGCGGGCTCAGGGTGATCATCGCCGCGGACTCACCGTTGCCGAGCTGCTCGACGAGCAGGTTCTCGGGGCGCAGCGCCGACAGCCGGCGGCCGCGGCTGTCGATGAAGGCGATGTCGAGGTCGCCGGCGCCGAGCCAGGTGAGCGTCGCCTTGAGCTGGCCGTTGACGGGGCGCACCGGGGCCGGGCGGACCGCGCCCGCGAGCGCGGCGCGCAGGCCGATGGTGTCGCCGGTGGCGCGGCTGATGCCATCCTCGGCGGCGTCGTGCACGAGGTCGGTGCGACCGAGGCTGGCGAGGCAGCGGGTGAGCTGCAGGTGGTGCTCGGGGCGGCTGGGGTCGATGCTGACGACGGCGCGGCGGTGGGCGCAGCTGCGGGCGATGTCTCCCTTGCTGGCGAGCGCCTCGGCGAGGCGGGTCTGGAGCTTGACGTCGAAGGGATTGACCTCGACGGCGGAGCCGTAGGCGCGCATGGCGATCGCTTCGCCCCTGGCGGCGAGCAGGTCGGCGACGGCGAGCAGGGCGGGCGCGTGGTCGGGGTCGGCTTGCGACCAGGCGACGGCGTACGTGAAGGCCTCGGGGGCGCCGGCGCGGATGGCGTTCTGGACCAGCTTGCGGTGGGCGGGGCGGCTGGTCGGGTCGCGCAGGACGGTCTGGCGCAGGGCCTCGAGCTTGGTGAGGGCGTCATAGGCGGGCCCGGAGGCCGGGTTGATCTTCCAGCGCGGGGCCGGGCGGCCGCGGCCGCGGCCGTAGCCGCTGCCGATGCCACCGCCACCGCCGGGTCCGTAATATTCGTCGCCGCCGAGCATGCCGTCGCTGGAGTCGGCGCGCTGGACCGGCTTGCTCGCGGGCGGGGATGACTTCTTCGCGGGCGCCGGGCCGGGCTTGGCCTCGCTCTTGCTCGTGGGTGCGAGGATGTCGTCGTCGGGCTCGGCCGTGGACTCGGCCGCGGACTCGGCCGCGGGGCTGCGAGGCCGGGTGGCCTCCTCCTCCTCCGCCACGTCACGGCTGCGGCGCGGGCCGGCGTTCTCGTCCTTGGCCTTCTCGGCGGGCTGGTTCTCCTTGGCGGGCCGGTCCGTGGGGTCGGCGCGCTCGTTGCGGACCGGCGCGGGTGAGGGTCGGGAGACCGGCGCGGGTGCGGGCGGCGGGGCGGTGGAGCTGGAGGGGGCTCCCCACACGTCGGCCTCGTCGGCATCCGTCGGTTTGGGCGCGGCGACCTGGCCGGCGGCGGGCGGTGTGGTGGTGGTCGTGTTGCCGCTGAGCTGGCCGTTCCAGCCGGTGGTCTTGCCGGCCTGACGCACGACGTTGAACTCGCGGAACATCGCGTCGTTCTCGAGCACGAGCAGGGCGGTGTAGCGCGAGAGCACCGTGTACTGGCGCGAGAGGTCGATGATCTCGGCGCGGGCGCTGTGGCCCTGGGTCGCGGTCAGGGTGTCGATCTCCATGCGCGCCCAGGTCCGCGGCAGGTGCGTGTGCAGCCCTCCGGCGGCGCCCGGGGTCGCCTCGAGGTCGACCTGGAAGCTGTCCGTTACGACCTGTCCCGAGGGACCGGTCGCCCTGAACTCGAGCGCGCCGTGCACCGGGCCGCCGAGCTTGCCGACCAGCAGCACCGTCTCGCCGGGGCGCAGGGCCGCGAGCTTTTGTGGGTGCACGTACACCAGCCCGGGCGGGAGCGTCAGCGCGACCTCGCGGGCGACCGGGACCTCGGCGCGCAGGCGCAGCTGACGGACCAAGCCGCGCAGGTCGTCCTTGGCGTCGGCGCGCAGGAGGTCGCCGCCGGTGCTGCGGGTGAGGGTGTCGAGCAGCAGGACATCGGAGCGCGCGCCGAGGGCGACGGCCTGGACGCGGGTGCCGGCGAGCGGGCGCTGGAGGTGGCGATAGAGCTCGTCGGGTGCGAGCTCGCCGGCGCTGGCGTTGCCGTCGCCGAGGTAGACGATGACGCGTTCGGGGGCGTGGGCATCGGCGTTGGCCTGGGTGTTGGCCTCGCCGAGGGCCTCGGCGGCGGAGCGCATCATGCCGCCGATGTCGCTGGCGCCGGCGAGGATCTGCGGGTCGAGGAAGGCGTCGACGGCGGGCATCGCCTGGGCCGCGGGGGCCAGGCCGCCGGGGGCGACGTCGCAGGCGGCGTCGCAGGCGAGCACGGTCATGCGGTCGTCGGCGCCGAGCGAAGTCGACATCGCCTCGAGCAGGCTGCGCGCGACCGTCCACAGCTCGGGGGTCATGCTGTGGCTGCGGTCGAGCACGAAGGCGTAGTGGACCGGCCGGTCGCTGGCGGGCAGCTTGAGGTCCGGCTTGAGGGCCAGCATGAAGTAGGCCTGGCCGTCGCGGTCGAGGTGGGTCTCGCTGTGCAGGCGCTGCTCGCCGGCGGTCAGCGGGATGTCGACGCCGAGGTCGTGGACCGGACGAAAGCGCTGCTTCGTGGTCGACAGCTCGATCCGGTCGGGCAGCTCGCGGCGCTCGAGCTGGGCCATCGGCGTGGCGACGTTGGCGAGGCCGCCGGGCGGGAGCCCGCCCTTGTCGACGGCGACGGTGAACTCGAACTGGCCGATCTCCTCGCCGCCGGCGCCGCTGCTGGCGCCCGCGATCGGGTAGCGATAGCGCAGGTTGTCGCCGACGGCCGGCAGCACCTGTGTGTATGACAGACGGATCTTTCGCTCCCCGCGGCCGGGGATCGGGAAGATCTTCATTTTAAAGATGTTGCCCTGCTCCCACTCGAGCAGGGCCGGGTCGCGCGGGATGGTCGCGTCGACGATCTGGCGGAAGATCTCGCGGGCGCGTGCCTTCTCCAGCATCTCCGCGTCCATCCAGGTGTTGCCGACCAGCAGCGACAGTCCGGAGATCGAGGCGTCGGCCGGCAGCGGGAACCGATAGGTGCCCTCGAGCACCTCGCCGGCCTCATTGTAAAATGTCTGCTCGACCTCGGTGCGGGCGATGCGGCCCGAGATCGCCACGTGCACCTTTTGCTCGGTGAGCGCCAGCTTGTGCAGCTCGGCGCTGGTGCCGGCCCGCCTCGCGGTCAGGCTGCCGACGCCGGGTGGCACCGAGTCGGCCATCGCGGCGGCGATCTCGAAGGTGCGCGACCATTCGGTGTCCTCGAGCGGACGCAGGCTGATCTCCGGCTGCACCGGGCGATCGGGCTGGCCCGGGGCGACCAGCGGGGTCTCGACGTGGGCGCCCGGGCTCATGCCGACCTCCTGGCCGCCGCTGCGCAGCCGGGCGGTCCCGTAGACGACGTCGTAGCTGCGGCGCTCGCCGCGGGCGAGGGCCCGCGCCTCGCCGCTGGCGATGTCGAGGGTGTCGGCGCCGGAGCGCACGCTCAGCGGCGGTTGGCCGGCCGCGACGATCGCCACCACTTCGCCAGCGGCCAGCTCGAGCGCGCGGCCGTCGGGGCCGTCGGGCACGGTCAGGCGCGTGTCCTCATTCAGGCGCAGCAGGGTGCCGCCGTTCAGGCGCAGCTCGGCCATCGTGCCGGGCGGGACGATCAGCCGCTGGCCGGCGCGCAGGCGGGCGCCCGCGCCGAGAAATGTCCCTTCGGCCAGGTCCTCGGTGCGCACGCCGGCGGGCCCGTGCACGGCGGTCAGCTCGGCGACGGGGTCGGTGACCGCCGGTTGAGCGGGCGCGCCGGAGCCGTCAGTACGCTGTTCGGAGCCGAATGCGGGGCCGGGCTTCGCGGCGGGGTCGGTGCCCGGGGTGACGCCGGCGGGGTTACACGCGAGGACGAGGGCCAGGGACAGGCTGGAGGAGAGGAAGCGTCGCGCGTGCAGCATGGGGAGGTTCCGGGGGCTGGGGAAACGCCTCGGCGGCGGCCAAAGGTCTGCCGGGAGGAGGCGAGCGAGGGAACGCGAGGGCCCAGCGAGACCTTACACGAGATCTCACATGGCACGTCGGAGGCGGTGGCCTGCGTCTGTGGGCTCGCAAATGCCCGGCAGGCGAGGATCGGCGGTCGGAGGCGAGCGAGGCCATAGCCAGTGCTGCATTTGTTGCCTAATGTGAGCGCGCCATGGCCTCGGCGCAGGAACTGTTTCTCGAGCACGCGAACAATCCGGGTTTCGATCCGACGGTGGCAGAGCTGCGTCGCAGCCTGACGGCGGCCAAGCAGGAGGCGCTGACGCAGGTTCGCACGATCCAGCAGGAGAACCTCAAGCAGGCGATGCCGGGCCTGTATGAGCGGATCGTCGTCACCACGATCCAGATCGCGGCGCACGTCGGGCTCGGGGTCGGCCTGGCGCTTGAGTCCCTCGACGAGGTGCACAGCCAGACCTCGCTCTCGCTGTTCTCGCGGGAGATCCGCGAGATGATGACGGAGACCGGGGTGTCGCTCAAGCGCCGCCACTCGAACCGCATCGCCAAGCTGGTCGCCGAGATCGAGGCCCAGCGCCTGGCCTGGCGGCATAATCATGAGTTCCTGTCGTGGCTCGGCTTTCGTCGCGACGACGCCCGCTATCCGCCCCAGAACCGGCGCGACCGCCTCGAGGCCTTCAAGGTCCAGCAGCGCCTGCTCGCCTCGCGCGACGCGGTGATCACCAAGCTCGGCATACCGCTGACGGTCGCGCTCGAGGGCCACGACCGCTTCATGCTCGCCAACCGCTGGCACCTGCCGCCGGCCCCCGAGCACGCGGTCGAGCGCTACGTGTGGCCGCTGCTGTCACTGCAGTCGGGGCCGGTGGCGATGCTGGAGTTCGCGCGCCTCGAGTACGACGCCTTCGTCGACTCCGGCGGCGCAAAGGACCAGGCCAGGGCGCTGTTCGAGAAGATCGCCGCGGCCTTCAAGCACCAGCTCGCGGACGCGCTCGAGTACCTGCCCGAGGACGCGCGCGCCGGCGTCATCGTGTGAGCCGCGAGTCGTCGCGGCCGCGCCTCGGCTGCCCTCGGGCGCGAGCGCCTCGGCTGCCCTCGGGCGCGAGCGCCTCAGCTGCCCTCGGGCGCGAGCGCCTCGACGCGCGACAGGAAGCTGTCGACATCGACCGGCGGCGGGGCCTCGGTGGCCCTGAACTCGTCGCGGGCCAGCACGGCGTGCGCGCGGGCGTGGTTGTATTCGCCGAGGCGGGCGTCGATGGTCGCGGCGAAGAAGTAGCGCAGGCCGCGACGGGAGAGGTCGGGCTCGAGCTCGACCTCGGCGAGCAGGGCCTCGCGGACGAGCGCGGCGATCTCCATGTCGTTGGCGAGCATCGTGAGGGCCTCGAGGTCGCCAGCGACGACGCTGATGTCCTCGGCGCGCAGCGGGCCCTTGCGCAGCACCTGGGGCAGGGCGCTCTGGAGATAGGTGATCGCGCGGCTGCTGCCCTCGGCGGCGAGCACCAGCCGGGCGATGCCGAGGATCGCGGTCGGGTGCCCGGGCTGCAGCTTGAGCGCCGCCTCGTAGTGCTGGCGGGCGACCTTGGCGTCCTTGCGGGCGCGCGCGACCTCGCCGCGCAGCACCACCGCCTGGGCCTGCTGCTCCTTGTCGCTCTGGCTGGCGTAGAGGTCGGCGGCCTCGCGGGCGTGGGCCTCGGCGCGGTCGAGCTCGCGCTGCTCGAGGGCGATCACGCCGAGCATGTAGACCACCGAGGGGTCGGTGTAGCCGCCCTCCTTGGCCAGCAACAGAAATGGTTTGGCGGCGGCGCCGGAGAACTCGGCCATCTGCACGCCGGCCCACAGATAGGCGAGGTCCGGGGTCAGGTGGTTCTCGGCGGCGAGGGTCGCGAGGTCGTTCTTGAGGATGCCCTCGGACATCTCCTGCACGCCGTCGTTGGCGGGGCAGCGGGCGCTGTAGGCGGTGACGCGGGCGCGGGCGATGCGGGCCTGGGTCTGCAGGGCGGGGTCCCTGGCGGCGATGGCGGCGTCGAGGTTGACGAGCATGGCCTCGACGGAGATGTCGCCGGGCTCGATCTTGGTGTCCTCGCTGAAGTCGCTGCTGCGGGTCGGCGGGGTGTCGGGCTTGAGGTCGACGAGCCGCCACACGACGCCGCGGATGCAGGTCGTGAAGTAGATCGCGGCGATGTCGGCCCGGGCCACGGAGATCCAGTGCCGGCCGTCGCTGTCGGCGAGCGGCGAGAGCCGGGCGTCGGCGGTCCGCGCCTTGCCGTCGCGCAGCAGCTGCGAGGCCTGGGTCAGCGCCGCGATCGTCTTCTCGGGGGCGTGGCTGCGCGCGACCTCGAGCAGCGGCGTCAGGTCGAGCCAGGCCGGCCAGGTGCCCATCGCCGCGGCCGCCTGCGCGGTCCCGGCCGCGGGCGTGGTGGACGCCTTGCCCTTGCCGCCCTTGCAGCCCGCAACGGGCACGAGGAGGGAGCAGACGAGCAGGGCAGCGAGGCGAGACGACATGGCGACGCAGGCTACGCCAGCGCGCGGCGCGAGGCGGCCCTACCGGCCCGTGGGTTTCCCCACGGGGCCGCAGGGCGGTGTAAGGGGCGCCAGGAGCCCGGCGTTTCGTCTGCCAGCAGCCGGCGAGACCGGCGCTGCGGAGACTGGACCATGCGACGACTCGAGAAGACCACCACCCTTGGTTTGCTGTCGACCTTGCTGATGGGCGCGGCCGTGTTCGCGTGCGGGCCCGGGGTCGCCGAGGCCCACCGGCCGTGGAACGACAGCGGTCATTATCACCAGCCGCAGCCGATCCCGGCGCAGGAGGTGTCGATCGGGCTCGAGAGCGCCGACGGCGGCGTGATCCAGACGTTTTGGCACGACGGTTCGCTGTACGTCGCGGGTCAAAACGGCGGGCGCTACAACCTGCGCGTCACGAACAACACCGGCGAGCGGGTCGAGGCGGTGGTCACCGTCGACGGCCGCGACGTGGTCTCCGGCCAGCTCGGCAACTACAAGACCCAGCGCGGCTATGTCATCGAGCCCCACGGCTCGGTGGCGATCGAGGGCTTTCGCCAGTCGCTCGAGCAGGTCGCGGCCTTCCGCTTCACCGACATCGGCAACAGCTACTCGGCCCGTCGCGGCAGCCCGCAGCACGTCGGCGTGATCGGGGTCGCGGTGTTCAAGGAGCATCAGCCGCGTTTCCGCCCGCGTCCGCCGCCGCCGGTGCCGATCGCCACGCGCCCGTACTATGAGCCCTACGGCGGCGACGCCGGTGGTTACGACTACAAGCGCTCCGAGTCCGGCAATGCCCCCGCGGCCGACGCCGGACCCGCGCCATCGACCGCGCCCTCGGCCGGCGCCGCGCGAACAAAGAGCGCGTACGACTACGACGACCAGGTGGCCAACGAGAGGTCGATCGCGCCGCCCCGTAGCAACCGCCTCGGCACCGAATACGGCGAGACGACCTACAGCTCGGTCCGCGAGGTCACCTTCACCCGCAAGCACTCGCGCCGCCCGGACTCGCTGCTCACGGTCTACTACGACAGCCTCGACGGCCTGCGCGCGCGCGGCGTGCCGGTCGACCCGGTCTACTACCCGCCGCCCGCCTACCCGCCGCAGCCGTTCCCGGACAACAACGGGCGCAACAATCAATACGCGCCGCCGCCCCCGCCGCGCCGGTACTGAAGGCTTGTCCGAAGGGACATGTCAAAAAGGACAGGTGCCGATCGGCGCCTGTCCTTTTTTGTGCCGCGGCTCGGGGCGGCCAGGTGGTGGCTCAGCGGCGGCTCAGGCGTTGCGGGCGAGCAGGATGCGGACGGCCGCGGCGGCGAGGGCGAGGCCGAAGGCGCCGGTGACGAAGCCGGCGGTGCCGTAGATGACGTTGCGATGCATGCAGCCGTGGAGGTCGTTGCCGCCGTGGGGGCAGACGCAGCGGAAGCCCTCACCCTTGTCGTACTCGAGCTCGAGGGGCTCGGCGGGCAGCTCGAGCGAGTGCACGGTGGGGATGTGCCAGGGCGACTTGTCGGCGTGGGGGAAGTCGTGGTTCTTGCGCAGCAGCTTGCGGGTGGCGGAGAGGAAGGGGTCGTGCTCGACGGCGTTGAGGTCGGCGACGCGGATCTGGGTCGGGTCCATGCGGCCGGAGGCGCCGCCGGAGACGACGAGCGGGATGCCCTGGGCGCGGCAGGTGGCGATCAGGTGGGTCTTGGCGGCGAGGTTGTCGATCGCGTCGACGACGAGGTCGGGCTTGTGGGCGAGCAGGGCCGCGCTCGAGTCGCTGTTATAAAAGGTCGGCTCCGGCGTGACCTCGCAGCGCGGGTTGATCTGACGCAGGCGCTCGGCCATCACCGCGGCCTTCTGCTTGCCGGTGTTGCCGCGCAGCGCGTGCAGCTGGCGATTCGCGTTGGTGACGCAGATCAGGTCGAAGTCGACGACCGTCAGCTTGCCGACCCCGGAGCGCGCCAGCGACTCCGCCGTCCAGCTGCCGACCCCGCCGAGGCCGACCACCAGCACGTGGCTGGCGAACAACTTCTGCATGCCGGTGTCGCCGACCAGACGACCCATGCGGTCGAAGCGGCGGTGCAGCTTGTAGGTGCTGGTCTCGTCGTCCTCGACCTGCGGCGCGGCAGGTGCTGCCACGGCGGGCGTCACTGCGGAAGTGGTGCGCTTCGGGAACGCGATGCCACCGGGAATGAACTGGGTCGACATGAGCCGGCGCAGTATAGCGATCGGATCGTCCGGCGCAGCGGACGGTCCGCGGCGTAAGGTCATGAGGCGGGCGCCTCGCCGGTGCTCAGCCGCAGCGCTCGGACTCGGAGAGGGTGGTGGCGGCGAGGATGCAGCGGGCCTGCCTGGCGTAGGCGATCTTGCCGCGCAGCTGGAGCAGCGTGCGCTTGTCCTTGACGCACTTGAGCTTCAGCTGGTCGAGCAGGTTCTCGACCGCGGGCCCGCGCTGCTCGCCGGCCTCCGCCAGGGTGATCGCCATCTTGTGCTCGCAGACGAGCTCCGGCGGCGGGGCCTGCACGTACATGAACCACAGCCCGGTCAACACCAGAGCGAGCACGAGGACGACGAGGCCGGCGATCTTCAGGATCATGGATGGTGAGAGGCTACGGGCTACGGGGCGAATACGCACGCGGATGCTCGAGCGCGCGCTCGAGCATCATGCACGCAATACGCTCAACCGCCGCCGTCGATCACGCGGAAGGCCGCGCGGCGCTTCTTGACCTGGGTCTCGTCGGTGGTCGACCTCTCGGGGGCGCCGGCGGGCTCGGGGGTGGCCGACGCGGCGGCCGAGGAGCCCGATGAGGCAGCGGCAGCCGCCGGAGCCGGGGCAGCCGCCGGGCTCGGAC
>NZ_JACCSO010000712.1 GCF_013812955.1 Nannocystis sp.
GGCTCGGGTGGCGTCACCCGCTGCGTCGTCGTCAGCGGTTCGGGCTCGGGCGGCGTCACCCGCTGCGTCGTCGTCAGAGGTTCGGGCTCGGGCGTCTCGGGCTCGGGCGTCACGGGCTCGGACGGGATCACGAGCTCCGGAGGCCTCACGCGCTGCGTGATCGTCAGCGGATTCGGCTCGGGATGAGATGCGAATGATGCGGATGATGCGAATGATGCGGATGATGCGGATGATGCGGGCTCGGGCGTCGTGCCCGGCTGCGGCTGCGGCTGCGGCTGCGGGCTCGCGGTCGGCGGCATGGTCGGCGAGCGCATGTTGGGGCCGCTCACCGAGCGCGCGAGCGGTCGCGGCCCGCTGCCCGTTCGGATCATCGGACGCAGTCCGCTCGGCCCGTGGGGCACCGGGGCCAGGCCGCCCGGCTCGCGGATCACCGGACGCAAACCACTGTTGTCGGGTGCACCCGGGTACACGTCGCTGCTGTCGGGCGCGGGGAAGATGCCGCTCGACTCCGGCGCGACCGGGAAGATGCCGCTCGGCTCCGGCGCGCGGGTCCGCGGGCGCACGAAGCTGGCGAGCCAGCCGGCGATCTGGTTGTCCCCGGACGCGAGGGCCCGGATCTGCACCACCCGCAGGCCATCGCTGGCCTTGATGTCGGCGGCCAGCTCCTCGGCTTTGACGAAGCGGCGGGTCATCAGGACCTTGGCGGCCATGCGCACCCGCGGGGTCAGGCGATGCAGCTCGGCCTCGTCGTCGACGGTCAGGGTCGAGGCGACCAGCTCGCCGTCGATGCCGATCATCGCCGCCGGGGTCGGCCATTGATTGAGCAGGCCGACGAGCACCCGGCGCTGCTCGAG
Source organism: Nannocystis sp. (assembly GCF_013812955.1). Lineage (GTDB taxonomy): Bacteria > Myxococcota_A > Polyangia > Nannocystales > Nannocystaceae > Nannocystis. The sequence goes on from NZ_JACCSO010000712.1 coordinate 855, forward strand.
CAGGCGGCCCTGCATCTGCGACTCGAGCTCGTGCTGGCGGTCGAGCGCGGCGTTGAGCTGGCGGGCGACCAGGCCGAGCTCGTCCTGATAGAAGTCGCGGACGCGGCGACGGCGGTCGCCGGCGGCGATCGCCTCGGTGACGTGCCCGACCTCGGTCAGGCGCCCGAGCACGTCGCGCTGGAGGCTGCGCGACAGGAAGCCGAGCGAGAGCAGCGCGATGGTGACCAGCACGCCGAGCAGCACCGCGCCCTCGATCGCCGAGCGCGAGGCCTCGTCGTTGGCGAGCTTCAGCGCCTCGGTCTTGGCCGTCACATAGTCGGCGACCTCCTCCTTGAGCTCGAGGAAGGCCTTCTGGGTGCCCCGCTTGTAGTCCTCGGCGGCGACCATCGGGTCGTCGTAGACGCGCGAGAGCAGGTCGGAGCGGGCCCGGCGGTACTCGTCGAACTCCTCGCGCAGGATCGTCAGGACGTTGCGGTCCTCGTCGTCGATGCTGGCCTTGCTGGTGGCGTCGGCGGCGGCGAGGGCGACCTCGAAGGCGGTCTCCGCGTCCTCCAGGCGGGTGCCGGCGGCCGGGTTGAGCAGGGCCAGCAGGGTCTCGGAGTCCTGGCGCTCGAGCTGGGTGAGCATCTCGATCGCCTCACCGAGGCTCTGGATGTTGCGGTCGAGGATCTGCTTGGCGTTGCCGGCGACCCGCTGCGAATTGATCGCCGCGACCGACACGCTGAGCAGCAGCAGGCCGATCAGGTAGCCGTATCCCAGCAAGATGCGCGTGCGCAGCGTCATGTTTCAGGGCTCAGGAGTGGTGGACTCAGGCGAGGCTGGCGACCCGACGAACGGACGCCGGGGGGCCGACGACGAGCACGCGGTCGCCGCGCTCGAGGCGTTCGGCGGTGCTGAGGTTCGGGATGACCTGCCCGGCGCGGCGCACGGCGACCACCGAGATGCCGTAGCGGCGCCGCAGATCGAGGTCTTCGAGGGTCTTGCCGATGAACTGCTCCGGGGTGGCGAGCTCGACCAGGTTGGTGTTCTCGTCGAGGGCAATTTGCTCGAGGATCGTCGGGTGGGCCAGGTTTCGCGCCAGGCGCTGGCCCATCTGCAGCTCGGGGTTGATGATCTCGTGGGCGCCGACGGCCAGCAGCACCCGCCCGTGCAGCTCGTTGGCGGCGCGACTGATGATGCGGGGGATGCCGCGCTGGCGCAGCAAGGCAGTCGTCAAGATCGAGGTCTCGCGCGCGCGGGCCCCCATCGCGACCACGACGCACGACATGCGCTCGAGCCCGAGCTCCTCGAGCGCGAGCTCGTTGGTCGCGTCGGCGCAGGCGACCGCGTCGACCTCCGCCTCGACCATCTGCGCGCGCTCCTGCAGCTGGTCGATCGCCAGCACCGCCGCGCCCTCACGCACAAGGCTGAGGGCGACCGCCCGCCCGAACTGACCGAGACCAATGACCGCAAAATCTCCGCTCATGAGTCGCTCACATGTTCAGACCCGGAGGGTCGGGAAGCAAGGTCAGACCCGGAGGGTCGGGAAGCCAGATCAGACCCGGAGGGTCGGGAAGCCAGGTCAGACCCGGAGGGTCGGGAAGCAAATACCAGCAAGTGCAGAGCCAATTTTGGACCAAGCCTGGAAAGATGGGGGAGCGAGTCTCTCAGCCGACCATGATTTTGGCCTCCGGGAAGGTGATTTGGCTCTGGTTGGACGAGCCGAGGGCCAGGGCGAGCGAGATCGGCCCGACGCGGCCGATGAACATGGTCACGATGATCAGCCACTTGCCGAAGGCGTTGAGCTCGCTGGTGCCGCCGATCGAGAGCCCGACGGTGGCCAACGCGCTGACCGCCTCGAAGGCGGCCGTCTCGAAGGACATGTTGTGGGTCGCCAGCAGCAGGAAGAACACGAGCACCGCGGCCATCGTCGCCACGGTCATGATCGTCGCGGCGCGGTAGACGATATCGTGGGGGATGGTCCGGCGCAGCAGCAGCGCGCGCGGCTGGTTGCGGATCAGCGCCGGGAGCGCGGCGAGCATCACCGCGAAGGTGGTGATCTTGATGCCGCCGCCGGTGCTGCCGGGCGCGGCGCCGATGAACATCCAGACGATCATCATCATGATCGTCGAGCGCTCGAGGCCGTCGAAGCTGACGGTGTTGAAGCCGCCGCTGCGCAGCGTGATGCTCTGAAACAGCGCGTTCAGCATCTTCTCGCCGACGGTGGGCAGGCCGCTCAGCGAGTGGTTCCACTCGGTCAGGCCGAACAGCAGCGCCCCGCCGAGCACCAGGCCGAGCGACACCAGCAGAACGACGCGGGTCTGCAGCGACTGGCGGCGCACGGTCCCGCGCATCTGCAGCCACAGCGCCGCGAGCACCGTGAAGCCGAGGCCGCCGGCGACGACCAGCACCATATGCACGCCCTCCACGAAGGCGTCGCGCTGGAACTGGATCAGGGAGTCGCTCCACAGCGAGAAGCCGGCGTTGCAAAACGACGCCACCGAGTGAAAGATGCCGCGCCACAGCGCGTCGAGCGGCTCGTAGCCGTAGTGGTAGTGGAAGGTCGCCGCCAGCGCGATGGCGCCGATGGCCTCGATCAGCAGGGTCGAGACGACGATGAAGCGGGTCAGCTCGTAGGCGGAGGCGGGGCTGGCGAGGTCGAGCATCTCCTCGAGCGCCTGCTCGCCGCGCAGCGCCAGGCGGCCGCCGAGCAGCACGGTGGCGAAGGTCGACAGGACCATGATGCCGAGCCCGCCGAGCTGGATCAGCAGCAAGAGCACGCCCTGGCCGAAGGCGGAGAAGGCGACCGGGGTGTCGACGACGATCAGGCCGTTGACGCAGGTCGCGCTGACCGCCGTGAACACCGCGTCGATGAAGGGCAAGGCGTAGGGCCCGGCCGAGGCCGCCGGGAAGGTCAGCAGCAGCGCCCCGGCCCCGGCGAGGCCGGCGAAGGTCGAGAGGATCAGCAGCGCGGGGCGGTTGTAGAAGCTCTGGACCAGATCGGCGAACAGCTGGCTGCGCGAGAGCATCACCAGGAGCACGCCGGCCTGGAAGATCCCGAGCATCGCCAGCAGCGCGGGCACGCTGCCGATCGCCTGGGGGACCCCGATGGCCAGCAGCAGGCCGAGCGCGATCAGGTAGCGCGGATGCTGGCGCAGCACCTTGAGCACGAAGGGCGCGGCGAGGGTGATCACCGCGACGTCGAACGCGAGGCACACGTAGCGGGCCGCGGTCGATGCGGTGAGCGCGAAGCCGCCGACCGCCATCGCCCCGAGCACCGCGACCACCAGCAGGTGGCGCACGGCGTCCCCGTAGCGGGCCATCCAGGCCGCCGTATCGTCGGGGGCGGCCCTGCGGCGGCCCCTGGGGTTTCGCACGCTCAGCGAGAACAGGTAGTCGCCGATCAGCAGCAGGTTCCACAGGATCACCACCCCCGCGACCTGCGCGTCCTGGGGGAGCACGGGCACGAACATGCCGATGTGGATCGACAGCAGCAGCGGAAAGCCGACGCTCGCCCAGCGGCGGCCCGCGAGCAGCCCGAGCGCCCCGAGCACCGTCATCACGGCCATCACGACGCTGTAGATGACGCCGAGGCCGATGCCCGGGGGCACGATCGCGGCGAGGAAGTTGCCGGCCTGGGCCTGGCCGGAGACCACGCGCTCGGCGAGCACCCCGAGCACCATGGCGCCGACGAGACGGGCGGCCTGAAGCCGGCGTGCGGGGCGTGGGATCGGTGCAGCGCTCATGGCGTGACTGGATCTGCGGTGTGGATCGACGGCGGATCCGAGGCGCCTCCGCGCGCCTCCGACCCATAGCACTGCCCGCAGGCCGGGTCCATGCCTGTCCGGGGCCGGGCGGGCGACCTCGCCCCCGTTCTCCTTGGGGCGGGCGGGCGCCGAGTCTGACCGCTATACTGCGCGGCCATGGCTCGATCGCCCCTTCGCGGCCCCGACGGCGCCGGTGGCCCGGAAGCGGGCATGGCCGCCCGGATCTTCCGCTCACGCATGTGGAGCCCGCTGGCGTGGTTCGACGGCGGCGATCAGATCGAGCTGCGCCGCTTCGCCGGCCCGAGGCGCCACGCCGAGCTGCTGGGCTCGCCGATCCGGGTCGCGCACGTGACCGACATCCACGTCGGTCGCATCACGCCGATGGCGGTGCAGCGGGCGGCGGTCGACCTGGTCAACGCCCAGGAGCCCGACCTCGTGTGCATCACCGGCGACTTCGTGTGCCACAGCCAGCTGTACCTGGACGCCCTCGCCGAGCTGATCCTGCGCTACCAGGCCCCGGTCGTCGCGGTGCTCGGCAATCATGATCACTGGGCCGGCGGCGCCGAGGTCCGACGCACCCTGCTGCGCGCCGGCGCCGAGGTCCTCGACAACGCGCACACCGTGCTCACCGTGCGCGGCGAGCGGTTGCAGCTGGTCGGCCTCGACGACGCCTACACCGGCCACGCCGACTGGCAGCGCGCCGTGCACGGCCTGCGCCACGACCTGCCGGCCCTCGGCCTGTCGCACATCGCCGAGGAGGCCGACCACCTGTGGAGCGCCGGCGTCCCGCTGGTCCTCTCCGGCCACACCCACGCCGGCCAGGTCACGCTCGCCCGCCTCAACGAGCTCGCGCTCGGCCGCATCATCGGTCATCGCTACATCCACGGCATCTACGGCAGCCGCAGCGAGCCCAGCCCGCGCGGGGCCGTCTACGTCGGGGCTGGCATCGGCGCGGCCGTCATCCCCTTGCGGGTCGGCGAGCGGGCCCGCCGCGAGGTCGCGATCTTCGAGCTCGGGGCCGCGCCCGGGGCCTTCGACGAGCACCACGACGAGCAGACCGCCCTGCCCGGCCGCGCCCCCAGCGAGAAGCTGCAGGCCAAGCGCGTGCGCCAGGTCGAGGACAAGCAGGCCCGGCGCGACCGCAAGGCCGCCCGCAAGCGCGGCGACCCGGGCTGAGGCGATGACGCGGTCTGTCCTCCGGGCCATGTCGCTTCGCACATGTCGCTTTGAGCATGTCGTAACAGTCAGCCTGATCCTGGCCTGTGACCCCGGCCCCGCGCCGGCCGCGGCGAGCCCGCCGGCAGCCCCCGACCCCGCGCTGACCGGGCCAGCGCTGAAGATCCTCGAGCGCCCGATCACCGACGACGACGCCCGTCGCCGGCGCACGATCGCCTACCGCCAGCGCCACCAGGACCCGTCTGCGAGCGACGTCGTGATCGAGCCGCGGGTGATCGTCCTGCATCACACCGGCGGCGGCGACCTCGACCGGACCTGGCGCTACTTCGATCGCCCGGTGATCGAAGCGACGCGCACGAGCGTCGCCCGCGGCGGTGAGCTCAACGTCTCGGCCCACTTCCTGGTCGACCGCGACGGCGCGGTCGTCCGCCTGATGCCGGAGACCCGCATGGCCCGTCACTGCGTCGGCCTGAACCACCTGGCGATCGGCGTCGAGAACGTCGGCGACGGCGCGGGCTTCCCCCTGACGGACGCGCAGGTGCTCGCCGACGTCGCGCTCGTGCGCGACCTGAAGCGGCGCTTCCCCGGCATCACCCACCTGATCGGGCACCACGAGCACCGCGCCTTCGAGGGCCATGCCTTCTACCGCGAGCTCGAGCCCGCCGAGCGGCTGCCCCAGGAGGATCCGGGCCCGCCGTTCATGCGCGCGGTCCGGGCCCAGCTCGCCGATCTGGGGCTGCAGGGCCCGCCCTGAGCGCCCGCGCGCGCGCGGCCGTGATACCGTCCTCACCGTCGTGCCGATCATGCAGACCCCGGGGACCCTCATCTACGAGACCGTGCACGGCTCGCAGGCCTACGGTCTGGCGACGCCGGCCTCCGATGTCGACGTCAAGGGCGTGCTGGTCGGTCCGGCCGGCTGGTATCACGGCTTCGTCGGCGGCCCCGAGCAGATCGAGCTCGGGCCGGACCACGTGCGCTTCGAGATCCGCAAGTACTTCCGCCTCGCCTGCGCCGCCAACCCGACCGTGCTCGAGCTGCTGTGGACGCCGCCGGAGTGCCATCTGCACGTGACCGCGGCGGGCGAGCTGCTGCTGGCCGCGCGCGAGCGGTTTTTGTCGCAGCGGGTCAAGGACAGCTTCTGCGGCTACGCGATGTCGCAGCTCGGGCGCATCAAGACCCACCGCAAGTGGGTGATGAACCCGCCGCAGAAGGCCCCGGAGCGGGCCGACTTCGGGCTCCCGGAGCGCCCGCCGATCTCGCGCGATCAGCTCGGCGCGGTCGAGGCGATGCTCGGCGACGGCCGCCTCGAGTGGGTCGACCTGACCACCAACTTCCTCGACCTGCTCGAGCGCGAGCGCCGGTACAAGGCGGCGCGCAAGGAGTGGGAGTCGTACCAGTCGTGGCTCAAGACCCGAAACCCGCGCCGCTCCGAGCTCGAGGCCCGCTTCGGCTACGACACCAAGCACGCGCTGCACCTGATCCGCCTGCTGCGCATGGGCCTCGAGATCGTCGCCAGCGGCCGGGTCCTGGTCCGCCGCGACGACCGCGACGAGCTGCTCGGCATCAAGAGCGGCGCGCTCAGCTACGACGAGCTGATGGCCGCCGCCGCCGGGCTCGCCGCCCAGGTCCAGGCCGCGGCGCCGGGCACCGCGCTCCCGGCGATGAAGCGGCGGCCGATCTCG
>NZ_JACCSO010000762.1 GCF_013812955.1 Nannocystis sp.
GCGCCGATCAGGTCGACGCCATAGGCGCGGCCCGGCGGCAGGCCGGCGCGGGTCAGGGCCAGGGTCAGGGTCACGCCGACCACCGTGAACGGCAGCGCGAGCACCAGGCCGAGGCCGAGCAGGGCGACGAAGCCCATCAGGTCGGTGACCGGCAGCAGCGGCCCGGACATCGTCCAGGCCAGGGCCGGCGGGGCGAGGGCCGCGAAGCCGAGCGCCGAGTCGAACAGACGCCGGGGCACGTCGGCGAATCCGCGCGGCCACAGGAACACGATCACCGCGCCGGCGGTCATGCCGAGCATCGCCAGGGCGATGACGAAGAACGCGAGGTGGTACCACGCGATCACGCTGGTGATGCGGGTCAGAAGGATCTCGAGCATCAGGGTGGCGAGCGCCACCGCGAAGATGCCGACGTAGACCAGGCCTCGCCTCATCCCCGCACCCTAACAGGATCGCGCGACCGGGGTCGCCCCCGGCACACGCGATCGCTCACTCGCCGCCCGCGACCTCCAGGGTCTGCAGCGCCGGGTCCGCGGCGATGTCCGCCTCCGAGAACACCAGCGGGCGCCACTGCTGGGCCGAGAACAGCGCGGTCTGGTCGCTGAACCACGGCGAGGCCGGGTCATCCGACTCGCTGTAGCTGAGGAAGGCCTGGCCGCGCGGGCCGTCCTTGCCCATCTCGAGCGCCATCACGAAGCTCGAGCCGAAGTTGATGACATAGCCGTCCGCGGTCAGCCCGGTCTCCGGATTGAGCACCGGGCCGCGCGGCGTAGAGGGGTCCACCGTGCTCTTGAGGACGCTGTAGGTGACGATGTTGGTGGTCCCGTCGCGCGACTGTCCGCCCGGGATCGAGAACTTCTGGGTGCCGCGCGACGCCTGCTGCAGCGCCCTGAGCGGGACATCGAGGGCGAAGCCCGCATCCTTCATCCGGATCTGCGCCCGGGCCAGGCCGGCCATCACCTTGTCCTGCTCGCCCGGCGCCGGCGCGGCGATCAGCGTGTTCGGCGTCTCGAGCGGCTGCTCCGGATCGAAGGACACCGCCATCAGCGCGCCACGGTCCTCGACCGCCGCCGCGCTGAACGAGCCGAGGAACTCGCGCCACAGCACCGCGCCCGCGCTGTCCGGGTCGAAGCGCCCGTTCCAGGCCGCCAGCGCGTCGCAGGCCGCCTCGAGGTCGATCGTCGCGGTGTCGATCTCGACCGTCGGGCTCGCCTTGCAGCGCGCCACCACCTCGGCCCGCAGCAGCTCCGCCGTGAACGACCGGTCGCCCATGATCGCCGCCTGCAGCTCCTCGATCGTGAACTTGCCGTCCGCCCCCGAGGCCCCGTTGTCCGCCACCTCCGTCAGCAGGCGCATGTTCATGCGCGTGCGCGGCGACTGCGGCACGCGCTCGAAGCCGTGCAGCGGTGAGAAGCCCTCGAGCGGCGCCGCCGGGTTGGCGAGCCAGTGGCTGTCGTTGGCGTTGAACACGAAGTCGTCGCGGTCGATCTGCGGCAGCTCCGCGTGCGGCACCAGGCCGGGGCTGCGCGCGCCCGCCACGTCGATCCACTCGTTGACCGAGCTGCTGCCGTCGAGCAGCACCAGGCCTTGCAGGTACAGCAAGCCGGCCAGGAAGTCGCCGCCGTCGACCGCCGCGAGCCAGCCGTCGATCGCCGGCTGCCCCAGCCGCGGGGTCGCCGACGCGTCGATGTACCAGGTCTTGCCGCTGCCGTCGGCGGCCATCGTATTCACCCAGGGCACGGCTCCGATGTCCGCGTACACCTGCTTGAACTCGGCCAGCGAGCGCGCCCGGTTCATGCCGAAGAACTGCGCGATCAGGTCCTTGTTCTCGATGTTGGCGTCGCGGTAGGTCAGCGCCACCGATGGGCTCCAGCCGAAGGGGACGATGTTCAGGATCGGCCCGTAGTGACTGTAGTAGAGCTCGCGCGTCTCCGACTTCAGCGCCCCGTCGGCCCGCTGGACCTCGATCGTGAACGACTTCGACGTCATCTGCCGCGGCTCGCCGTCGTACAGGTACCGGGTCGGATCGCCCTCGACCAGGTCGAGCGCGTAGAGCGTGAAGCGCTGCCCCGCCGAGAAGGTGTGGGTCCAGCCGATGTCGTCGTTGAAGCCGATCAGCGCCCCCGGCACGCCCATCAGCGCGACCCCGTAGATGTTGAGCACGTCCGGCACCGTCACGTGGCTCTCCCACAGCTTCAGCTCGCCCTCCCACGGGAAGTGCGGGTTGGCGACCACCATGCCCGCGCCGCTGGCCGAGCGCGCCTTGCCCACCGCCCAGCCGTTGCTGCCGAGCCCCTCGGC
>NZ_JACCSO010000031.1 GCF_013812955.1 Nannocystis sp.
GCCCAGCGCCGCGTCGGCGGCCACCAGCGCGGCGCAGGCGCTCGCGCCCGACGAGCCGAGCCCGCTGCCGAGCGGCAGGCCCTTGAACAGCTCGAGCTCGATGCCGGCCTCTGGCGCCTGGGTCCGCAGCAGCGCCGCGACCGCGACGCCCGCGGTGTTCTTCTCGACCTCACGCGGGAGCTTGCCGCCGTCGCCCTCGATGCTGACGATCTTCACACCTGGCTTTTCGGACAGGCGCGCGCGGACCCGGTCGCCGGGCCCGCGCAGGGCGAGCCCGAGGCAGTCGAAGCCGGGCCCGAGGTTCGACACGGTGGCGGGGGCGAAGGCTTCGATCCAGGGGCGGGCGCGGGCCATGGGTCCGCACTGTGGACCACACCGGCGAGCGCGGCAAGCCCGGGCTCAGCGCCGCAGCGCGTCGTCGATCCAGCCGGTGATGGTCCCGCCGAACAGATACGGGTTCATGTAGCGGCCGTTGACGAACACCGCGGGGGTGCCCGAAATGTCGAGCTTCTCGCCCTCGTCGCGGTCCTCCTCGACCAGCGCCTGGCCCTTCTTCGCCTTGTAGGCCGCGTCGAACTCGGCCATGTTGAGCCCGATCTTCTGGGCGTAGCGGCGGATGTCGGCGTCTTCCAGCGCGGTCTGGTTCTCGAACACGATGTCGTGCATCTCCCAGAACTTGCCCTGCTCCATCGCCGCGACCGTGGCGATCGCGGCCGCCTTGGCGCGCACGTGGCCGGCCAGCGGGAAGTGCTTGTAGACCAGCTTGGCGCGGCCGCGAAACTGGTCGATCGCCTGGCGCAGCACCGGCGCCTCCTGGCGGCAGTGCGGGCACTCGAAGTCGGCGAACACCACGACCGTCACCGGCGCGCGCTCGTTGCCGTAGAGCGGCCGGCCCTTGATGTTGATCTCGCGCGGACGCAGCGCGTCGAGCATCGGCTCGAGGTTGTCCTTGATGTCGCTGGCCGCGGCGCCCGAGGCCAGCGCGTCGGCGATGAACTGGGACACGCTGAGCGAGTCGCGGCACGAGGCGTCGTCACGCAGCGAGTGCGCGAGGCTGTGAGGTTTACCGCAGGCGCTCGGCTCGCTGTTGATGAGCTGGAAGAAGGTGGTCTTCTGCGGCTCGGTCAGGCGCGACAGGTCGACGCCCTTGGCCTCGGTGATCTCCGGGGCGCCGCCGCCGGCCGTCGCGTCCCCGGCGGGCCCAGCCGTCGCCCCGGGCGCTGCAGTCGGGTCCTCGACCTTGCCGGGCGCGGGCTGGGAGGCGCTCGTCTCGGGGCTCGCCGCGGGGGCCGTGCACGCCGGGCTACAGGCCGAGAGAATGAGCAGCAAGGGTGCGAGCGTGCACTTGGAGGAGTTCATCACGAGTGTCCTGAGGGCCGGCGATCCATGCGCGAACTCGGTCGCCCGCTGGAGGCAGGGTGACCCGCGCGGGCCGCGGGCAACGCTAACGCACGCCTGCGCGGGCCGCAAGCGGCGGCCGTGGCCTCGTCGGGGTGAAATCCCCGACCTTGCCCGATTTTCGGCCGCGCGGACGGCCGTCCGCCGACCCCATTCGCCTGCGACGCTTTGAACGCATTGACAGGTGCACCCTCGCAGGTGATACACCCCGGCGTCAGGAGGAGTCCCTTTTGAAGATCCTGGTTACTGTCAAGCGGATCCCCGATCCGGACGAGAGCCTCAAGTTCGGCGCCACCGGCCTCGACTACTCGGCCTCGAAGTGGGTCCCCAATGCCTTCGATGAGTACGCCGTGGAGACCGCTCTGCGCCTCGCGGAGGTCGTCGGGGGCACCCAACGGCTCGCCGAGGTCGTCGTCCTCAGCATCTGTCCGGAGAATCAGCGTCAGCACGTGACCCAGTTCCTCGCCATGGGCGCGGACCGCGGCATCATCGTCGACGCCGACCCCGACAAGCTCGACACCATCTCCGTCTCCAAGCTGATCGCCGCCGTCTTCAAGAAGGAAGCCTGCGACCTGCTGATCAGCGGCAAGCTGACGCAGGACAACGAGGGCAATCAGGTCCCCCAGCGGGTCGCCGCCCTGCTCGGCCTGCCCCAGGCTTGCTTCGCCGCCGCCGTCGAGTGGGACCAGACCGGTCGCGCCCTCAACGTCAGCCGCGAGGTCGACGACGGCGTCGAGACCAAGCGCATCCCGCTGCCCGGCGTGCTCTCCGTCGACCTGCGCATCGTGCTCCCCCGGAGCGTGCGCAACGGCTCGACCCCGGCCACCCACGCCTACAACGAGGGCCCGCGCCTCGCCTCGCTCAAGGGCATCACCATGGCCAAGCGCAAGCCGGTCGCCGTGCTCAAGCCCGCCGACCTCGGCGTCGCCATCACCGCCACCGAGCAAAACGTCGCGGTCACCGCCCCGCCGAAGCGCAAGGCCGGCCAGAAGGTCAAGAGCGTCGAGGAGCTGGTCGAGAAGCTGGCGAAGGAGGCGAAGGTTCTATGAGCAAGGTACTCGTCATCCTCGAGGTCGCGGCCGGCAAGCTGCGCCCGCACTGTCTGCCCGGCATCACCGCGGGCGCCGAGATCGCCGCCAAGATCGGCGGGCAGCTCCAGCTGCTCGTGCTCGGCGCCGACCCGAGCCAGGCCGCCCAGGCGATCGCCCAGGCCGGCTACGGCGCGGCCGGCGTCCTGACCCTCGCCGCGGCGGGCCTCGAGCCCTTCACGGCGGAGGCCTGGGGCGACGCGATCGTGCACGCGGTCAAGACCACCGGCGCCACCGTCATCGGCGGCAGCGCCTCCTCGACCCTGCGTGACGCGCTCCCGCGCGCCGCCGCCCTGCTCGACGCGCCGCTCGTCTCGGACATCGTCCAGGTCAAGAGCGCCACCACCTTCACGCGCCCGGTCTCGGCCGGTCGCGCGCTGCTGGACGTGCAGGTCAACGCGCCGATCGTGTTCTTCACCGCGCGCGGCACCGAGTTCGAGCCGGCCCAGCCCGGCGCGGCGGTGGACGTCAGCCCGCTGCCCGCACCCACGGTCGACGTCCGCGGCGTGCAGGTCAAGGGCGTGCAGAAGACCGAGAGCAGCCGCCCCGCGCTGACCGAGGCCAAGGTCGTCGTCTCCGGCGGTCGCGGCATGAAGGAGGGTGCCAACTTCCGGATCCTCGAGCAGCTGACCGACCTGCTCGGCGGCGCCCTCGGAGCCAGCCGCGCGGCCACCGACGCGGGCATGGTCCCGGCCGATCTCCAGGTCGGTCAGACCGGCAAGATCGTCGCCCCCGAGCTCTACATCGCCGTCGCCGTGTCCGGAGCGATCCAGCACCTCGCCGGCATGAAGGGCTCGAAGGTGATCGTCGCCATCAACAAGGACGAGGAGGCCCCGATCTTCCAGGTCGCCGACTACAGCCTCGTCGCCAAGTGGGAAGACGCGATCCCCCGCCTCATCGAGCTGATCAAGGCCCGCCGCAGCGCCTGATCCACTCCTGAGCCCCCCGCCCATTTCGCGCGCTCCGCCACCTGGCATGCTGTCATGTGGAGCCCGATGGGCGCAGAACCGGCCGCCGTTCCTTCTGGACCGGCGGCCTTCTGCGTGGCCGCGATGATACTCTGATCACTCCATGCCAGGTTCCGTGGCATCGCGACGCGAGCGCGCGTCGGCGCTGGGCCTCGCCCTGCTCGCCAGTATCGCGCTGCTCACGGCCAGCCAGACCCTGCTCGCGTGGATGACCGGCCCCGTCGCCGGCCTGCGCCTCGGACCCGCCGCCGTCGTGCTCGCCGGCCTGACCGCGATCATCCACGTCGTCTCTTTGGTCATGTCCGCAAGGACAGGTCCCATCGACCAGGCCGCCGAGCTCGCCGTGCGCGCGCTGGTCGTCGCCCCGCCGCTGGCCGTGCTCGTCGTCGTCCCGGTGATGTGGGGCAAGACCCTGTTCGCGACCAGCATCCCGGCCCTGCTGCCGCAGGTCGGCCCGCTGCTGTGCGCCGTGTGGGCCGCCGCCCTGTTCGTCACCCCGGTCGCCGCGGCGCTGCTGCGCCGCCTCGCCGCGATCGACCGCAGCCCGCCCGACGAGGTCGCCAGCCGCTGGACCGGCCTGCTCGGCGCCTGCGTCGCGGCCAGCGGGCTGGTCGCCCTCGGC
>NZ_JACCSO010000043.1 GCF_013812955.1 Nannocystis sp.
CGGCAGCGCACCGACCAGCGCCAAGAAGAAGAAGGCCGGCTGACACCCGCCCGGGCCGCATGCTCAGGCATGCAGCCCGCCACCAGGGCCCCTCGGGGCCCACCCACTTCAGGCCGCGATCTCACCCGCGCGCGCGAGGCTGACGTAGCCGTCCAGCGACTCACGGGCGGGCCGCATCACGCGGATGACCGGCGACGTGGTCACGTCGTCGAATTCGCCCCAAAACTGGAGCCGACGACCGAGCCACTCGGCGTCGCCCTCCATCGTCGGGATCTGGATGGCCCGCAGGCGCAGGGCCGGGTGGTCGCGGTACCACTCACCGGAGCTCTTGTCGCGCACGCCCACGCACTCGTCGAGGCGCAGGTGGTACTCGGTGTGTTGGGTCTCGAACATCCGGTGCTGGCGACGGTTCCTGGTGCTCATGCCCCGCACCCTGACGGATCTGCCGCTGTGATCCAATAAACCTGCTCGCGCCGCCCCTGCCCGGTGGTTTTCGCCGCTCAGTGGATCCCCCGGCGGCGATGTGCCATCGCGGCCCGGGCTCGCGCACCTGCTACACTGGCCGGCCGTGGCCCGTCCCTCCATCATCGCCGGCCTGCCGAAATTCCAGCGCGGCGGCTTCTGGTTGTTCGTGGTCGCCGCCGCCGCCAGCGCGCTGATCGCCGACCAGCCGCTCGCCGCCGACCTGACCCTCAACCACCGCTTCTTCAGCGACCTGGCCCTGTGGCAGCCGTTCTCGGCGATCTTCGTGTTCCCGGAGGGCCACCTCGGCGGCCTGATCGGCACCCTCGCCATCCAGTGGTTCGTCGGCAGCCATCTGGAGGGCATTTGGGGCCTGCGCCGCTACCTCGCCCTCGTGCTCGGCGCGGCCGTGGTCGGCTATCTCGCGCTCGCCCTGCTCAGCCTCGCGGTGCCCGGCGCCCTGATGTACCCGACCGGCGGCACCGGCCCGGCCGACCTCGCCGCCGTGATCGGCTTCGGTGTGCTGTTCGGCCGCCAGCAGGTCCAGCTGTTCGGCGCCCTCCCGATCTCCTCCCGCGGGCTCGCCGCGCTGGTCGCCGCCCTGATGCTCCTGAGCCCGCTGCTGCGCGGCAATTGGCCTCAGGCCGTCCCCGCGGCGATCGCCGCGCTGTTCGCCTTGCTCCTGGCCTCACGCTGGCGCAGCCCGCCGACTTCGGGCAAAGTGGCCGCCGGCGGCGCACGCCGTCCGCGCCACCTCAAGGTCGTCGACGCGGGTCGACGCGACAAGCTCCTCAATTAGCTCCCGCGAGCTTCCTCCCGGCGCCCGCGCTGGGGTCTTCCCCTCGCAGCTCCTTCCGAGTTTCCTCCCGGCGCCCGCGCTGGGGTCTTCCCCCTCGCCTTTCCGCCGCCGTGTCGTTCAAGCCCCCCGAGCCCCGTGAAGCGAGCCTGACGACGACCTTCGCGCCGGCGCAGCAGCACTCGCGCTCGCTGCGGCGGGTGATGCTGAAGGTCATGGACGGTCCGGACCAGGGCGCGCAGATCCAGGCGGCCCGCTCGCGCCTGACGATCGGCCGCAGCGCCGTCAACGACCTCGTGCTGACCGACAGCTCGATCAGCGGCCTGCACGCCGAGCTCCTGGTCAGCCCCGGCGGCGTGCTGCTGCGCGACCTCCGGAGCACCAACGGCACCTTCATTCAGGGCGTGCGCATTCAGGAGGTCTGGGTCGAGCCGGGCATGACCCTCGTGCTCGGCAAGACCGCGATCGCCTTCCTCGCCGAGGACGAGGTCCATGTCCCGCTCTCGCGCCGCGACCACTTCGGCGCGCTGCTCGGCAGCAGCCCGGTCATGCGCGAGGTCTACGCGATGCTCGAGCGGGTCGCCGACACCGAGATGAGCGTGCTCGTCGGCGGCGAGACCGGCTCCGGCAAGGAGCTCGTGGCCCGCGCGCTGCACGACGAGTCGCCGCGTCACAAGGGCGCCTTCGTGGTGCTCGACTGCGGCGCCCTCCCGCGCGAGCTCGCCGAGGCGGCCATCCTCGGCCACAAGAAGGGCTCCTTCACCGGCGCCATGGCCGACCGCGCCGGCTGCTTCGAGGAGGCCAGCGGCGGCACCCTCTTCCTCGACGAGATCGGCGAGCTCCCGCTCGAGCTCCAGCCCAAGCTCCTGCGCGTGCTCGACCGCCGCGAGGTCCAGCGCATCGGCGAGAGCACCGTGCGCAAGGTCGACGTCCGGGTCGTCGCCGCCACCCATCGCGACCTCAAGACCATGGTCTCGCAGGGCAGCTTCCGCGAGGACCTCTATTTTCGCCTCTCCGTCATGGCCGTCGAGCTGCCCGCCCTGCGCGAGCGCGGCGACGACATCCTCCTGCTCGCCGAAAAATTCATCGCCGACACCGCCCGAAGGATCACCGGCCGACCCCAGCCGACCCTCAGCCCCGCCGCCCGCCAGGCCCTCCTCCACCACCACTGGCCCGGCAATGTCCGCGAACTCAAAAATACCCTCGAGCGCGCCACCTACCTGAGCGCCCAGGGCCTCATCGAACCATCCGACCTCCTGCTCGGCCGCGCCCCCGCCACCCACAAGCCCCAGCCCGCTCCCCTCGCCGCGCAACCGACCGACCACCTCGCCGGCCTCACCGTCAATCTCGCCCCCCTGCTCGACATCCCGTTCAAGGAGGCCAAGCAGGCGCTGCTCGACGACTTCGAGACCCGCTACTTCAGCCACCTGCTCGAGGTCCACGACGGCAACCTCTCGCGCGCGGCCGCCTCGGCCGGCATCACCCGCTACTACCTGCGCGAGCTGCTCAAGCGGCTCGGGTTGCACCGAGTCAAGGAGGAAGAGGCATGACCTGTCCCTCAGACCAGGATGACCTGCCCGTTACGACATGCCCCGAAGGCCAGGCCGATCCGCTCGCCCTGCGCTCGTCGCCGATCGTCACCGCATTGTCGTCGTGGGCCGCCGCGGCCCGCAGCGGCGAGCTGACGGTCACCCTGCACCCCGTGCTGCGCACGGCCGCGCTGGTCGCCTGGGCCGCGCTCTCGGGCGCCTGCGGGGCGCAAGGCGCCGATCCGGTGCGCACCGCCCAGGCCTTCACCAGCGCGGTTCAGCGCGGCGACATGAAGTCCGTGCTGCCGCTGCTGGAGAAGGCCGCGACCGAGCGCCTCGACCAGGCCGCCGAGCAGGCCTCGGACCACGTCGGCGGCCGCCGCCGCGTCGAGCCGGCGGAGATGCTGCAGATCGTCGACGTCTCGCCGACCTTCGAGCTCGCCAGCGCCGAGCTGGTCGACAACGACGGCGCCACCGCCCACGTCCGCCTCGTCGGCGCCCAGCAGGAGAGCTATACGCTCACCCTGGTGTTCGAGGACGGCGCCTGGCACGTTCGCATCCCGACCCCGCCTGAACTCCCCTAAAAAATTATCTTACGACCATGACCTCCGGTACCGCTCGCACCGCGCCCCTCGTCCTCCTGCGCACCTGGCTGCTGCCCCTGACCGTCGGCGCCGCCGCATTCGGCCTGCATTACGCCCTGCACGTCCCGGCCGGCCCCTTGCCGCCGCCGAGCCCGGCCGAGGTCGAGGCCGACAAGAAGGCCGCCGACAAGAAGAAGAAGGACGAAGAAAAGGCCCAGCGTGAGGCCGACCGCAAGGCCGGCAAGACCAAGCCTCGCGCCGAGCGCTCGGGCGCGCGCGAGCTCGCCTACGAGCCGTTCCGGCGGCCCCGGCCGGACCACATCATCGAGCAGCTGTGGGCCTACTACGAGCCGATGGCCTTCAAGAAGGAGCCGACCTTCGAGGCCTGGCAGACCGCCCACAAGTCCTTGCTCACGCAGATCGTCGACGCCACCCGGCGAACCGCGCTGCCCGATGGCCCGGAGCTGACCGTCGCCACCAGCGAGTGCCACACGATCCGCTGTCGCTTCACCATCACGGCCACCACGCAGGAGCCCCTGGACGCGATCATCCCCGTGCTCCGCCAGCTCCGGCTCGGCACCGGCCCGCTGTGGCACAGCTTCGAGGCCGACACGCCCGCCGCCGACAAGGACAAGGCCGGCAATGCGACCAAGCCCCCGCGCTTCAAGGCCGAGCTCACCGTCAGCTTCACGCGCGACCTCCCGACGCTCGCCGACATGAGCCTGCCCGAGCTCGGCCCCCTGCGCACCCAGAGCCCGGCGACCCCCGGACCGATCCCCGCCAGCCATATCCCACCCGCCACGGGCGCCCCCGGCACCGGGGCGGCCCCCGCCAAGAGCACCCGCGGCACCCCCAAGAGCACCCGCACCCCGCCCGCCCCGACCCCGGGTTGAGCCCCGGCCACGTCGAGCCCCGTCAGGCCCCGACGTGACCGCCAGCATCACGGCCGCGAAACGACCCGCGTCACGGCCCGTGACCGGCGAGGTCCCGCGCGATCACGGCCAAACGATCGCAGCGCTCGTTCTCCGGGTGCCCCGAGTGCCCCTTCACCCAATTGAAGCGCAGCGTGTGCTTGCCCTTCAGCTCGTCGAGCGCGACCCACAGGTCCTGATTCTTCACCGGCTGCCGGTCGGCCGTACGCCAGCCGTTGCGCTTCCACCCGGCCATCCACTCGCGCATGCCCTTGAGCACATACTGCGAGTCCGAGTACAGGTCGACCGTCAGCGGCAAACGCAGCAGCTCGAGCCCGCGGATCACCCCCATCAGCTCCATGCGATTGTTGGTGGTGTGCGCCTCACCGCCCGAGCCCTCGTGCGCCTTCCCGCTCGCCGGATGCTGAAGGATGAACGCCCAGCCTCCAGGCCCCGGGTTGCCCTTGCAGGCGCCATCGGTGAACAGCTTCACATAATCGAGAGGGACTGGCTCGGGCGTCGTGGCCATCGGCGCCCGCGCTTATACCCGAGCCCCCCGGCTCAGGACCAGTCCCAGCCGCAACACGCCTCGCCCGCGGCGATCTGCTCCTCGAGATCCAGCGGACACACGCCCACGTCCTCGCAGGACCCACCCTGCTCGCCGTCGGTGACGCAGGTGCAGGTCACGCCGTCGCACAGATACTCCTCGATCGCACCGTCACACTCCCGGCTCACCGAACACTCGCCCCCGCCGCCCCCGCCGCCCATGATGCAGCCCGAGGACTCGCCGCACACCCCATCGGCCGCCTCCGCCGCCTCGGCGCACACGCCCGGCTTGTCGTCGTCGACGTAGGCCTGCAGCTGCTTGCAGTTCATCCCGGCCAGGCACTGCAGCAGGTCGATGCCTGCCTGACCGCACTCGGGGGTGTCCCACTGCTCGAGACAACCGGCGCGGCACTCCTCCACGGACCCCGGCAGGTCCTTCACGCACTCGATGATGTGCTCGCACGCCGCCGTGCAAGCCATGTCGATCTCGGCACCGCCGCCGGTCTCGGTCCCGGCGCTCGTGCCCGGCTCCACCGTCGTGCTGTCCGGCTCCAGGGTGGTCCCGCTCATCCCGCCGCTGCCCGTCGTCCCCGCGTCGGTGCCGGCGCTCGTCGTCGGCTCGATCGCGGTCGAGCTCGACGACCCATCCGTCACGCCACCGGCGCTCAGGCCAGAGTCCGACTCATTGGACTTGTCCGGGCAGGCCGTCAGCAGCAGCGCGAGTGAGAGCGGCGCGATCCTTCGAGGCAAACGAGAGGTCAAGAACATGCCGGCCTATCTACCAAACCCGCGGGCCACCGTCGCCAACTTCACCACCGGCCCACCGTCCGCATCCCCACAGGGCGCGGCCGCGCCCGGCCCCGCGTGACCCAGCCTGTTGCATGGCAGCCCCACATCCGTATGCTGGGAGTCGCTATGTTAAAAACCGAAGCTCGATCCCTCACGTACACCTTGACCTTCCTCGGTGCGCTGAACCTGGCCTGCTCCAACACCCCGATAGAGGGCACCGCGGGCGCCTCGGAGGCCGAGGCCAGCGACACCGACGGCTCGGCGAGCGCCGCCTCCGACACCGCTCCGACGACCACCACCGCGGGCAGCGTCAGCAACAGCGCCACCGAGTCCACCGTCAGCGGCAACACTGACGGCATGACCCAGGCCACCACGGACGATGTCACGACCGAGGCCCTGACCAGCGCCGGCACCGGCACGACCAGCCAGCTCGAGACCAGCGACACCGGCACCAGCACCGGCCCGGACACCACGGACACCGGCACCAGCGGTGACACGAGCGGCGGGACCTCGAGCACCGGCGGCGACACGACCACCACCGGCGGCGACACCAGCACCACCGGCGGCGACACCAGCACCGGCGAGCCGGTCGACTGCGGCCTCCAGCTCAAGGCGACGATCCGCGACTTCAAGGTTGGGCACCCGGACTTCCAGTCCTACTGCTGCGGCGTGGTCACGGGCCTCGTCAAAGCCGACCTCGGCGCCGACAAGAAGCCGGCCTTCAACCAGGTCGGAAACCCGAAGATGCTCACCGACGCCCCGACCTTCAACCAGTGGTACAATACCATCAAAGACATCAACATGGCGACGCAGATCGTCCTCGACCTGCAAGAGATCCAGCCCGGCGTCTTCTCCTATCAAAATAACGCCTTCTTCCCGATCGACGACCAGCTGTTCGGCAACGAGGGCAACAACCACAACTTCCACTTCACGACCGAGATCCACACCCTCTTCGCCTACAACGGCGGCGAGACCTTCACCTTCACCGGCGACGACGACGTCTGGGTCTTTATCAATAAGAAGCTGGCGATCGACATCGGCGGCGTGCACGGCAACACCGCCGGCATGGTCAAGCTCGACGACCTCGGCCTCACCGTCGGCCAGACCTACCCGCTCGACGTCTTCCACGCCGAGCGCCACACGACACAGTCGAACTTCCGCATCGATACGACCATCTGCTCCGTCCCGCAATGATCCGCGCCCGCCGCTCCCGGACCGGGAGCGCCACACAAAGGCACGACCGTGAACCGTCCTAAGCGGTCCGCCGCTCGTGCTCCTATAAAGCCCCGGGGCGCGTCGCCACTGCCGCGTATCCACCTTGATCCGGCTCCGGTCGATCTGCCACGTGTCCCGGACGCGGGCGTCGTGGACCGTCTGGTCCCGCTTCCCGAACGGCGCCGATTCGGCGCCGGCGCACAGCTTCTTCGCGGTCGCCGCCGAGATCGGGAAGCGCAGCGGCCCGACCCCCTGGACCACGACGTGCAGCGCCTCCGCGCTCAACCCGAGCTCGACGGTGACTGTCAACAACTCTGAGACACGGTCGGGTGGAATTTAGTGGCGCTTGATGTCGGGGTCGTTCTCCTGGATGGGGTCCGCGGCCGGGAGGGCGTGCGGTAGTCCGTCGTGCTCGTGGTGATC
>NZ_JACCSO010000047.1 GCF_013812955.1 Nannocystis sp.
CCCGAGGGCCCGGCTGCGGGCGGCACGGTCGCGATCGGCACGGACGGCGCGGCGGCCAGTGGCACCGCGGATGGTGGGACCACGGACAAGAGCGGCGGCTTCGGCATGGGCGGCACCAAGCGTGCCGACGGCGACAAGTGTCAGAACGACACCTCGAAGAAGTGGATCCGCCGGTGTAAGCCCGAGAAGAACATGTTCGAGCTCGGCATCTATGCCGGCGTGATCTTCCCGGCCTCGGGCCTGCTCATCGCCGGTCAGGCCGTGCCCGGCATCCCGTCGACCGGCGACGGCACACACGAGCTCTTCAACGCCGAGAAGCAGCGCGAAGCTCGAAACAGCGGCCAGGAGTTCTGGAAGCCCTACCAGAAGGCCGCCCCGGAGGTCGGGCTGCGCTTCGCCTGGTACCCGCTCAGCTTCCTCGGCGGCGAGATCGAGGGCGGCGTGATGCCGACGCGGGTCGTCGATAACGGCGCCGCGGGCGACCGCGCGACCCTCTTCAACTTCCGCGGTCACTTCATCGGCCAGATCCCGTTCTGGCGGATTACCCCCTTCGTGCTCGTCGGCGGCGGCATGCTCGGCACCAGCGGCGCGCTGGGCAACGACATCGACCCGGCCGTTCACTACGGCGGCGGTGTCAAGCTCTACCTGACCCATCGCGTCATGATGCGCCTCGACATCCGTGACGTCGTCGCCGCCAAGAAGGAAGTCGACAACGGCGCCACCCACTATCCGGAGATCCTGCTCGGCCTGTCGCTGACGCTGAATCGCAAGAAGGACCCGGCGCCGACCGACAAGGACAGCGACGGCGACGGCTTCCTCGACAAGAGCGACGCCTGCCCGTACGAGCCCGGCATCGCCCCCGACGGCTGCCCCGAGCGCGACCGCGACGGCGACGGCTTCATGGACAGCCAGGACGCCTGCCCGGATGTGCCCGGCATCGCCCCCGACGGCTGCCCCGAGAAGGACCGCGACGGCGACGGCTTCCTCGACAGCGTCGACAAGTGCCCGGATGACCCGGGTGTCGAGCCCGACGGCTGCCCGATCCCCGACACCGACGGCGACGGCATCCTCGACCCCGACGACAAGTGCCCGACCGAGCCGGAGAACAAGAACGGCTACCAGGACGAGGACGGCTGCCCGGATGTCATCCCGGCCAAGATCGCGGCCTTCACCGGCACGATCAAGGGCATCTACTTCGACCTCGACAAGGACACCATCAAGCCGAAGTCGCGCCCCGTGCTCGACCGCGCAGTGTCGGTGCTTCAGGAGTTCGACTCCATCCGCATCGAGATCAGCGGCCACACCGACAGCACCGGTTCGCCCGACTATAACCGCGAGCTGTCCAAGCGCCGCGCCAACGCGGTCAAGAAGTACCTGGTCGAGCACGGCGTCGCCGACGCCCGCGTCGAGACCCGCGGCGCCGGTCCGGACGAGCCGATCGACACCAACAAGACCGCCGTCGGTCGCGCGAAGAACCGCCGCATCGAGTTCACGATCCTCGTGCAGTAGAGTTCACGATCCTCGTGCAGTAGACCGCGCCGCCGCCCGGCGCGTAACGAGCAGACGCCACTGTCGGCAACCGCCGGCGGTGGCGTTCGCCGTTGGCGGGTCCGCATCCGCCCGCGCGGGCTGCATCCGCCTGCGCGGCGCTTCTGGCCGCGATCTTGTCACCTCCTGGCACTTTCCCTACACTTTGAAGCCGGCCCCCCGGGCCCCACGAAAGAGACCACCATGAATCTTCGCAATCGTTCAGCTTGGGTCCGCGCCGCCGGGCTCGCCGCCGTGATGGGCCTCGTCGCATGTGATGGCGGTGGCGACACCAAAAAGGTGGACCCCGCCAAGGCCGTCGCCGACAAGGCCGCCGAGACGAAGGTCGCCGCCGAGAAGGTCGCCGCCGACGCCAAGCTCGCCGCCGAGAAGGCCGCCGCCGAGGCGAAGTTGGCCGCCGAGAAGGCTGAAGCCGAGGCGAAGGTGGCCGCCGAGAAGGTGGCCGCCGACGCGAAGCTCGCCGACGACGCCAGGCTCGCCGGCTTCGACGGCAAGGCGCTCTACGAGTCCAAGTGCAAGAGCTGCCACGCCATCGACGGCAAGGGTACCGCGCCGATGCAGAAGAACAAGATCCCGAACATGGTCGACCCCGCCTGGCAGGCCGAGCACGACAAGGCCAAGATCGTCACGGCGGTCGCCGATGGCGTCAAGGGCACCAAGATGCAGGCCTTCAAGGCCAAGCTGAAGCCCGAGGAGATCGAGGCGATCGCCAACTACGTCAAGACCATGAAGTAGTGAACATGTCCGCAAGGACATGTCGCAAAGGCCAGTGGACGTGGCCAGCCGACGGCTTTGATCAAGCGTCGGCGGCCGGTAGACTCAGGGTGAAGCGAACGCCGAGGCCGGCGTTGTCGGCCGTGATGCCGCCCCCGTGTTGCTGGGCGATGCGAGCGGCGATCGACAGGCCGAGGCCGGTGCCCTGGCTGTCGCTGTAGAACGGCGCGAACAGGCGCGCGCGCTCGACCTCGGGCAGCGGTGGGCCGTCGTTCTCGAGCGTGAGGGTGGCCTCGCCGCCGATGCTGTCGGCCGCGCCGATGTTGGCGGCCGCTCCGACGCTTCCGACCGCGATGCGCAGGGTGCCGCCGCGCGGGCCGATCGCCTTGAAGGCGTTGACGGCGATGTTGAGGGCGAGGCTGGCGAGCTGGTCGGCGTCGCCGCGCACGAGCACGGGCGCGGGCGGGAGCTCGAGGCGCAGTTGTACGGACTTTTGGCGGGCCTCGGCCTGGGTCAGGGCGACGGTGCGTTCGGCGACGCGGCGCAGGTCGAGCGGCACGAGCGCGCTCTCTGCGGGTCTGGCGAACGACAGGAAGCGGCCGCAGATCCGCGACAGGCGCTCGATCTCTTTGCGGTGGATCTCCCAGAGCGGGCGCTCCTCGGCGGTGGTGGGGATCAGGGGGTCGAGGATCTCGGCGGTGCCGGCGAGCGCGTGCAGCGGGTTCTTGATCTCGTGGGCGATGCCGGCGACGACCTCACCGAGCGCGCTCAGACGTCCGGCCTGGACCAGCTGACCGATCAACGACTGCTGCTCGGCGAGCGCGGCCTGCAGCTCGCGCCGGCGCCGGCGCTCGAGCTCGGCCAGCCAGCCCGCGGTCGCGCCGACGCTGTTGTAGACCAGCAGCTCGAGCGACTTCTCGAGGCCGCCGGCGGGGTCATGGTGGTGGCCGCCGGGGGCGAAGGCGTGCGGCAGGTACACCAGCGAGGTCACGAGCGCGGCCGCCAGTCCGCCGCGCAGGCCGTGGCGAAACGCGGCGGCGACGATCGGCAGATAGTAGAGGCGGCGCAGCACGTCGTGGGCCCAGTCGAGCTCGTGGCTGATCCCGTAGTGCAGGGCGGTGATCGCCGCGATCGGCAGCCACACCAGCAGGGCCGTGCGCGCGCCGAACAGGCCGGGTTCAGGGCCGGCGGATGCCATGCTTCTCCATCCGGTAAGCGAGCACGTGCCGCGGGATCCTCAGATAGGCGGCGGCCTGACTGACGTTGCCGCGCTTCATCTGCAGCACCCGCTCGATCACCCGGGTCTCGAGGTCGATCAGCGAGAGGCCGCCCTCGGGCAGCGCCGGCAGCAGCTCGTCGCCGACCTGGCTCCGGGCTTCCGCAGCGCGTGGCGGCAGGTCCTCGGCCCGCAGGGTGTCCCCATCGCACAAGATCACCGCGCGCTCGCAGGCGTTGGCCAGCTCGCGCACGTTGCCCGGCCAGCTGCGTCGCGCGAGCTCGGCGAGCACGGCCTCGGGGACCTCGATGTCGCGGCCGCCGGCGAACTCGGCGACGAAGTGAGCCACCAGCGCCGGGATGTCCTCGCGACGGTCACGCAGCGGCGGCAGCGGCAGCTCGACGACGTTGAGGCGATACAGCAGGTCGCGGCGCAGCGCGCCCTCGCTGACCCGGGCCGCGATGTCCTGGTTGGTGGCGGTGACCAGCCGCAGGTCGACGGGCACGGGGGTGTCGCTGCCGACGACGTCGACGACGTGCTCCTGCAGCACGCGCAACAGCTTGGCCTGGAGCGCGAGCGGGAGCTCGACGATCTCGTCGAGGAAGAGGGTGCCGCCGGCGGCCTGGCGGAAGCGGCCCGGGCGGTCGCGCAGGGCGCCGGTGAAGGCGCCGCGCACATGCCCGAACAGCTCCGACTCGAGCAGCTCGCCCGGAATGGCCGCACAATTGACGGCGACGAAGGGTCCATCGGCGCGGCGACTGCGGGCGTGGATCCGCCGCGCGACCAGCTCCTTGCCGGTGCCGCTCTCGCCGGTGATCAGCACCGAGGCGTCGCTCTCGGCGACGCGCGAGACCAGCTCCTGCACGCGGCGCATGGCCGCGCTC
>NZ_JACCSO010000064.1 GCF_013812955.1 Nannocystis sp.
GCGCAGGCCCGTCACATCGCCAGCAAGGGCTTCGCTCCGGCCCTGCTCGAGCTGCCCGAGGCTCCGCTGCTCGCCCGCTTCGACGCCCAGGCGATCGAGCAGATCGTCGTCAACCTCCTCGACAACGCGCTCAAGTACGCCACCGGTCCCGTCCTTCAGATCCGCGTGGTGCTCGAGCACAGCCCCGGGCGCGCGGTGCTCAGGGTCCAGGATCGCGGCCCCGGTGTGCCCGAGGCCGAGCGCGAGCGCGTATTTCAACGTTTTGTTCGCGTCGAGCGAGCCAGCACCGCCCACACCCCGGGCACCGGTCTCGGTCTCTCGCTGGTGCGCGACCTGGCCCGCGCTCACGGCGGCGACGCCCAGGTCCGTGCGCGCTCCGGAGGCGGCGCCGAATTTTTGGTGTGGTTGCCTGCCTGATGGCGCGGCCCCCCTGACATTCGCGTCACGCCCCTGAGATCGGCCTCACACCAGCATTGCGTGCTTGTGGACGACCGCCGCCGCCGGGTGCATGCTCAGGGCTCATGCGCTACGTTCGCCGTGGCGCCGGAGACCATAATCATGACTTCACTGCCCTGCTCCTTCCTCGCCGCCGCGCTGACCCTCACGCTCGCCACGCCGGCGCTCGCCAGTCCGATGGGACATGTACTTCCGGTCATGTTCCAGGAACCAGGTCCGGTGGCTCAGCCGGCCGGGCCGCAGCCGCAGCCCTACGCGCAGCCGCAGCCCTACGCGCAGCCGCAGCCCTACGCGCAGCCGCAGCCGTACATCGAGCAACCGGCCCCGGTCGCCCCGCGGCAGTCGCGGCGTAAGGGCCTGATGATCGGCGGCTGGAGCCTGCTCGCCGGCTCGTACCTGTTCACCGCGTTGATCGGCGCGGTGGTCTCGGACAGCAAGGGCTGGGCCTGCCCCGACGCGGAGCGCTGCAACCGGGTCGGCACCTACATGCTGATCCCCGTCGCCGGTCCGTTCATCGCCATCGGCCCGAGCGAGAGCGCGGTCGGCAGCTTCTTCCTCGGCTTCGCCGGCATCGCCCAGACCGCGGGCCTGATCATGGGCATCGCCGGCACCGCCCAGTTCGTCGCCGACGGCCGTCGCAATCAGATGGCCGCCCTCAACGCCGACGGCTTCCGCCTGAGCCGGCGCCTGCGCGTCAACGCCACGCCGACCTCGCGCTACGACGGCGGCATGGTCGGCCTCAACTACCGGTTCTGATCCCTTCCCTCCAAGGACACCTGTCATGCGCACCGCTCTCGGTCTCTTCACCGCCCTCACCCTGATCTCCAGTACCGCGCAGGCCAGCCCTTATGCGAGCGCTGTGGCGACCGCAGTACTGGACGCCACGCCCGGTTACGCGACCCCCGGAGAGGCGCCGCCGGCCGCCGCCCCGGCGCCTGCCCCGACCGCAGCCCCGCAGCCCTACGAGACCCAGCCGGTCGCCCAGCCCGCGCCCTACGGTGACCCGGTCGCCCAGCCCGCGCCCCAGGTCTACGGCCCGCAGAGCGCCCCGGCCCCCTACCAGCCGCCGCAGCAGCAGCGCCGTCGCGGCAAGGGCATGATGATCAGCGGCTTCGTCACCTTCGGCGCCAGCTACCTGGTCACCGCCCTCGTCGGCGCCGCCGCCCTCGATTCCCGCCGCGCCCTCGACTCCGACGGCAGCGACCTCGGTGAAACCAGCGACGACGTGCGCCTGCGCCAGCTCGGCGGTCGGCTGCTGATCCCGGTGTTCGGCCCGCTGGCTGCGATCCCGCAGATCGACTCCGCCACTGGCACGATGGCCGCGGTGTTCTCGTTCATCGCCCAGGCCGGCGGCCTCAGCCTCGGCATCGCCGGCGCGGTCCGCTACACCCGCGACGGCCGCCGCATGCAGGCCCCCCAGGCCGGCCTGCACCTCGGCAAGGGCGTGCGCCTCGGCGCCGCGCCCCGGCTCGGCGGCGGCAACCTGAACCTGACGTACCGGTTCTGAGCGGGCGGCGGCGCGCGTCCCCATGCGCGGACGCGCGCCTGACCCATACGCCGTATTGTTCGCGGTAGCGCCGGACAATATGTTTGCTAGCGAGACGAGGCCGGCTGCGCCGTATGCTGCGGCACCCGGATGGCCGAACGCCTCAACCTGTCTCGCAGCCGCCTCGCCTTCGCGCTCGGCATCATCTGCTTCGCCAACTTTCTCAACTACCTCGACCGCCAGGTAGTCAGCGCGCTCGAGAGTGAGATCCGGCCGGCCTTCGACATGACGAAGGCGGAGTTCGGGACGCTGTGGTCGGCCTTCACCATCGGTTACATGGTGTTCGCGCCGCTGGTCGGTTACGCCGCGGTCCGCTGGCGTCGCACCCTGATCTTCGCGATCTGCGTGCTGGTGTGGTCGCTGGCGACGATCGGCTCCGGCATGGCGACCAGCAAGTTCGCGCTCTATGCCTCGCGGTTCTTGATCGGCGTCGGTGAGGCCGGCTGCCTCGTGATCGGCCCGACTTTGGTCGTCGACCTGTTCAGCGAGCAGGTGCGCGGCCGGGCCCTGTCGCTGTTCTTCCTCGGGCTGCCGCTCGGCGGGACCGCCGGTTACATCATCGGCGGCGTGATCACCGAGCACTTCGGCGGCTGGCGCAACGCCTTCTTCATGGCCGGCGCGCCCGGGCTGCTGGTCGCCGCGCTGATCCTGTTCTTGCCCGAGCCCCCGCGCGCCCCGGCCCCCGCCGGCGCCCCCGCCGGACTCGCGGCCTACAAGGCGCTGTTCAAGAACCGCACCCTGATGCTGATCATCCTCGCGCAGGCGTTCGCGGTGATGATCCTGGTCCCGCTGCTGCACTTCGGCATCTCCTTCTTCGAGCAGGAGCGCGGCATGACCAAGGTGCAGGCGACCACCTCGCTCGGGGTCACCGCCCTGGTCGCGGGCGTGCTCGGCAGCGTGCTCGCCGGTGTGCTCGGTGATCGCCTGGCCCGGCGCACGCGCGGCGCGTATGCCCTGCTCGCCGGCTGCGCCTATCTGCTGGCGTTGCCGGCGATGTTGATCGGCTTCAGTGTGCAGGGCCACGCCGCGATCCTCACCGCCCTGACCATCGGCGCGACCTGCCTGTTCCTGTGCATGCCCGCGGTCAACACCCAGATCGCCAACGTCGTGCGCCCCGAGCAGCGGGCGATGGCCTACGCGCTCGCGGTGTTCGTCCTCCACTTCCTCGGCGATATGGCCGCGCCCCCGGCCTTCGGCGCGATCGCCGAGAGCATCGGCACCGGCGAGGCCTTCGTGCGCTTCGCCGGCGTGCTCGGGCTCGCGGCCGGCTGCTGCTTCCTCGCCGTGCGCAGCGCCGCCCGCGACGTCGCCGCCGCCGCCGCCGAACGCACCTGATCACGCAGCTATGTGAGCTGTCCCCCGGGACAGCTCAGGCCTCAGCGCAGATATTCAGCGCGGATCATCGGCCTGTCCCCGGGGACAGATCGTCGGTCTATGGACCGAGCTCCTCGAGCAGCCCGCGCACGCGCTCCTGGTCGCGCAGGCGACCGGGCACCAGCTCGAGGTAGCGCTCATAGTGGGCCCGGGCCTGCGCGAGGTCGCCGAGCTCGCGCTCGATGTCCCCGAGCAGGCGGTGCAGGTCGCCGACATCGGGCGCCAGCGCCAGGGCGACCTTCGCGTCCGCCAGCGCCTTGCGCGGCAGGCCCTCGGCCAGCAGCGCGCGGGCGTGGTCGATCGCCGCCAGGGCCTCCTTGTAATCGCCGTACTCCTCGCTGTGCAGCAGGCGGTCGGCCGGGAAGTCGTCGAGCGGAGCCGGCCTATCGCCTTCACGGGTCAGCGCGTGGCGCAGGTCGATCGCCCGGAATCTGCCGAGCGCGCTCGGTCCCTCGCCGACCCACATCACCATCGCGGTGACATCGATGACCACCGAGTGGGTCAGGTGCAGGTTGTCGAGCGCGTTGCGGTTACCGAGGCCGAGCTCCTCGCCGCCGAGGCCCCGGCGGTCGCGCAGGATCGCCACGGCGCGGGTCGGATCGACCGGGCCGTGCTCGGCCAGCAGCTGGCCCAGGCGCTCGTAGCGGTAGCCCGAGGAGGTGTAGCGGCGGATCCGGTCGTTCTGCGCGTCGCGCTCGAAGGGCTCGCGCAGCAGGTGGTCGGTCGCCCAGATCGTGGCCGCGTCGTCGCCTCGCGGCTTGCGCTCGTCCTTGTCGCGCGGCGCCAGCTCGACGATCGCCGCCTTGCGCTGGCGGCCGTCGCCGATCAGCACCGCGCCCGAGGTCCGCAGATCCGCGGCCTGCAGGATCTCCAGCGCCTGCTCGAGCGTATCGGCCTCCTCGAGCACCTGGCGCAGCACCAGGGGCAGCGGCGCGCCGGTCTCGAGCGGGTCATCGGTGCGGGTCGGATTCAGGGTGACGACGATCCCTCGCGCGTTGACCCCGGTCACCACGCCGATCAGCCCCGCCCAGCCGACCGCCACGAATGGGTACTTGCCGTCGGGGTAACAAAAGGTCACGACCCGGTCGGGCTCGATCTCCGGCCCGAGGTCGACCGAGAAGCTGCGCCCGACCACCAGGTTGCCGCGCTCACCTCCGCCCTTGGGTCGCTGCGAGGCCGCGAACATGTTGCCCTCGAGCAGCACGTCGTCGAGGCGGCGGCTGAGCTCGACGAAGTTCTGGTGCAGGAACAGGCGGTGATAGCTGCCGAGTCGACCGCCGGCCGCCTCCGGCATCGCCTTGGCGAGGGCCGCCAGCTCCTTGCGGGCCGCGGGCGGCAGCGCGTCGTCGGCGTCGCGAAAGTCCCAGCGCATCACCATGGTCGCGCCCCAGCCCTCGAGCCACGCGCCGAAGCGCATGCCGAGCCGCTCCGAGACGTCCTCGTCGAGGTCGGTGAACAGGCGCGACGCGAGCTGCCCGTGCGCGTCCCCGATCTCCTCCGGAGATCCCTCGAGGGTCATCAGCCACAGCTGGCGCTCGCGGGTCAGCGAGGAGCGGCCGTAGGTCACCCGCCGGCCGCTGCGGTCGACCTCGAGCTCGGCCTCCGGGACGCGGACCTCCTCGGGGGACAGGTCCGTATAGGTCAGGTAGCCGGTGTAGAGGATCGCCGTCAGCACCGACAGCGTCACGATCAACGCCAGGAAGGCCCGCAACAGGCTGAGCAGGCTGCGGCCCTCCGGGGGGCCGCCTGGGGCGAATCGCGCCACGCGTCGGTTATACTCCCTCCCCCGCCATGACACGACCGACCCCGAGCCCGATCGTCCAGATCTCCCTCCGCCGGATCACCGCGCTGTTTTTGGCCGGCCTGCTGGGTTGTGGGCCCGAGAAGCCGCCCGCACCGGAGCGCTCCGCCACGTCTGCGACCCCTGCGACGCCTGCCAGTGCCAGCGCCGATTCGGCGGAGCCGGCGCCCGATGCCGTCATGCTCACACCCGACGCCACCGGCGCGGTCCTCACCTATGCCGGCGAGCGCGGTGCGTTCACGGACACCAACAAGATCACCGAGGTCCCCGAGGAGGCCAAAGGCCTCGTGCGCGTCACCCTGCTCGCTGGACCCGAGCCGCCGCCAGGCAGGGTCTGGGTCGCCAATCTGCGCGGCCCCGCGACCGCCGGTGGCTGGCCGCTCAGCACCGTCGAACGGGGATTGTTCGAGGAGCTCGCGCTCGGCCAGGGTCGCTCGAGCCAGGTGGAACTCCCGGCCGGCCTCGAGCCCCCGGTCGCCGCCCCGCGCGAGGCCGATGTCATCGTCTACAAGACCGACTGGTGCGGCGTGTGCAAGCAGTTGACCGCGTACCTCGATCGCAAGGGCGTCCAGTACGTCGCCAAGGACATCGAGAAGGACAGCGTCGCCGCGGGCGAGCTGCGCGAGAAGGCCGACAAGCAGCGCATCAAGACCGGCAGCGTGCCGGTGATCGATGTTCGCGGCGAGCTACTGGTCGGCTTCGATCGCAACCGACTCGAGCAATTGTTGTAAGCGGTCGAACGTGGGGCGACTGCGCACCATGTGTGCAGTTTTGATTACGGATGGCGCGCGCCTGCGCGCCGCGTTACGTTCATGAGATGCACTGTCTGGCACGATCGAATCGACGCTCCTCGCTGCCGCTCCCGATCGTGACCTCGATCGTGCTCTCGTGTTTGTCGGCGCCGGCGATCGCCTTCGCGGGCCCGCCGGTGCTGTGGGACCTCGCCGCGCCCGACCCCGAGGACCACCACGAGCGACCGGCTGGCTGGGACTCCTTCGCCGTGCCCGAGCTGCCGCCGGTGGCGATCGCCTCGGAGTATCCGCTGGCCGCCGGCTTCGTGCCTGCCAACGCCGCCAACTTCCTCGCCAACGGCATGGAGAGCTTCGACTACGTGGTCGTGCACACCATGCAGGGCTCCTACGGCGGCACGATCTCGTGGTTTCAAAACCCGAACTCGCAGGTCTCCACGCACTATGTGATGCGCTCGGGCGACGGCGAGGTCACGCAGATGGTGCTCGACAAGGACCGCGGTTATCACGTCGGCGCCACGAACCGCTACGCCCTCGGCATCGAGCACGAGGGCTTCGTCGCCGATCCGGGCAAGTGGTACACGTGGGCGATGTACAACTCGTCGGCGCGGCTCACCCGCTGGCTGACGATCAAGCACGACATCCCGGTCGACCGCGATCACATCGTCGGCCACGTCGAGCTCCCGAATCAGAGCCACACCGACCCGGGCCCGGGCTGGAACTGGACCCTCTACATGGCGCTGATCCACGAGCTCGTCGCGCCCGGTGAGATCCGCGGCGTCGCCGTCGACCGCACGAAGGCCTGCACCCTGACCGCCGGCGTCGACACCGTGATCAAGCGCAGCGCCATGGCCACCGCCCTGAACGCCCCGGAGGACCTGTGCCAGGTCGCCGCCGGCACCCAGCTGCAATACTGGCACGCGCGCCGCGACATCGACGGCCATCATCGCCTGATCATGCCGCCCGGCGAGGGCCCCTGCGCCGGCGTCAACGGCCTCGACGCCGACGGTTACATCATCGCCGCCGAGTTCAGCGCGCTGTGCCCCGACGAGGCGATCGCCGCCGCCGGTGCGACGCTGCAGCTCGATGGTGGGGCCCAGACGGTCGCGGCCGCCGACGGCAGCTTCGTGTTCGTCACCGGTCAGGGCGCACATACCGTCGATGCCTCGGCCGCTGGCCTTTATGAGCCCGCAAGCGAGGGCCTCGACCTCGCGGTGTATCCCGGCGCCCGCCTCGTGATCGCCCTCGATCCGGTTCCGGCGCCCGATCCGAGCGACACCGACAGCGACAGCAGCGACGCCGCCGGCGAGACCGCTTCATCAGATCCCTCCGGCCCCGGCGACACGTCCGGCCCCGATCCATCGGACTCATCGGACCCATCGAACCCATCCGGACCATCCGGGTCGAGCAGCGAGGGCGGGCTCACGAGCGCCGGCGGCGAAAGCGGAGTCAGCGGCCAACCGACCGAGGGCAGCCCCGAGGACCCGTACTTCCCGCAACCCGCGCTGCCCGAGGGCTACGGCCAGGATGACCTCGCCGGCTGTGCATGCCGTCATGACCCGGCCGCGCCGGGTGGGCTGCTGTCGCTCGCGCTGGGCCTGCTGGGGCTGGCCGTCATCCGTCGTCGTCATGCTGTCCGCCCGGACAGGTGAGCCGCGTGTGAGCAAGCGCGGCGCGCCGTGAAAGCGCGGCGGGATTCTGGTACGAAAGACCCACGCCGCCGCTCGCAGAGATCCCCGCGGCCAGCCTCGGCGCTGGCGAGACCTACCGGTTGATGACCGACCTGGTGGTTCCGCGGCCGATCGCGTGGGTGTCGTCGGAGGACGGCCAGGGTCGCCGCAACCTCGCGCCCTTCAGCTACTTCCAGGCCGTCTGCTCGCGCCCGCCGATGATCATCCTCAGCATCGCCTGGCACGCCGACGGCCGCATGAAGGACACCCTCGCCAACATCCTCGAGCGCCGCGAATTCGTGGTCTCGCAGGTCAGTGAGCCGTGGCTCGCGGCGATGAATGCCACCTCGGCCGAGTTCCCGCCCGGGGTCTCGGAGTGGGACGCCGTCCAGGTGCCCGCGGAGCCCGCGAAGGTCGTCGCCCCGCCGCGGGTCGCGGGCGCGCTCGCACATCTCGAGTGCCAGCTCCGACAGGCCATTCCGCTGGGGGTAGGTGCCCCCGGCAAGCCCTCGTCCACCCTCGTCATCGCCGAGGTCGTGCATTTTGCGGTCGCGGCGGATCTTCTGGTCCGCGACGCCCGCGGGCGCCTGCTCCCGATCGATCCGGCGCGCCTGGCGGCCGTCGGACGCCTCGGGGGGATCGGATACACTCGTACGACCGACCGCGTGTCCCTGGCGCGGCCAGAGCCGCCAAAGCCGCCAGAGACCCCCGGAACGCCGTGACTGACCCGACCCTCACCAAGATCCACGCCGAGCGCCCGCCGCTGTTCGCCGCGTTGCCGCCGGAGGTCTCGATCTACGAGGTCGGGCCCCGCGACGGCCTGCAGAACGAATCGACCGTGCTCCCGGTCGAGCGCAAGGTCGAGCTGATCGAGGGCCTGGTCGACGCCGGGGTCAAGCGCATCGAGCTGACCAGCTTCGTCAATCCCCGCTGGATCCCGGCCCTGGCCGACCACATGGAGGTCGCCAGCCGCGTGCGCCGCAAGCCCGGCGTCAGCTACAGCGCCCTGGTCCCGAACCTGCGCGGCCTCGATTCGGCGACCCGCGCCGGCATGCAAGAGATCGCGGTCTTCATGGCCGCCTCGCAGACCCACAACCGCAAGAACATCAACAAGTCGACGGAGGAGGCGCTCGCCACTTACCGCGAGGTCGTGCGCGAGGGCATCGCCCGCGGCATGACCGTACGTGGATACGTCAGCACCGTGTACGGCTGTCCCTACGAGGGCGCGATCTCCCTCGACAGCGTGATCCACGTCGCCGCCGAGCTGCTGGCCATGGGCGTCTACGAGATCAGCCTCGGCGATACCATCGGGGTCGGCACCCCGCGCCAGGTCGAGTACATCCTCGACGGCCTCATGCGCGCCGGCATCCGCCTCGACCAGCTCGCGGTGCATTTTCATGACACCCGCGGCACCGCCCTCGCCAACATCACCGTCGCCCTCCAGTTCGGCATTCGAACCGTGGATTCTGCGGTGGGCGGCCTCGGCGGCTGTCCCTACGCCCCGGGCGCCTCCGGCAACGTCGCCACCGAGGACGTCGTCTACATGCTGCACGGCATGGGCGTGCAGACCGGCGTCGACCTCGACAAGCTGGTCGCCATCTCCGAGCGATTGAGCGGACAGCTCGCCCGCGAGCTGCCCAGTAAATACCTCAAGGCCCACCTCGGCCACTGCGCCCGCCTCGGCCGCCCGGTTTAATCCCGGGCTGTCCGGCTTCAGGGTTACCGGCGTATCCGGCCTCAGGGCATGATGCCGCAGATGCCGACGTTCTCGTAGCCGGGCGTCGCCTGGCCCTCGCCGAACCACGGGACGCAGCCCAGCAGCGGATCGAAGCCCGCGCAGGTGCCGGGGTCGTCGAGCTCACAATAGGTCGAGCAGCAATAGTCCGTCATGCAGCCGGGCACGTTCTCCGCGAAGATGCACAGGAAGCTCGGGTCGCAGCCCGAGAGCGCTGCGCAGGCGTCGCCGTACTGGCCGGGGACCTCCTCGAAGACGCGCGGCATGCAGACGAAGTACTCGGCCCCGAGGGCGGCGATGTTGGGCACGCAGGTCTCGCTGGCGCCGCAGTTCTGGATCAGCGGATCGCAGCTCGGGAAGCACAGCGGCACGGTCGGCTCGAAGAGGAACGAGCAGCGCGAGTCCGCCTTTGGGCATTCGGGCGCGTCCATCGACCCGCTGCAATAGGAGACACAGGACGCCTCGCCGCTGTTGTCGATATCGAGGCAGATCGAGCCGGCGACGCAGTCGTCGATGCCGTCCCCGAAGCCACCCTCGAGCGTGCAGGGCTCGCCGGGCAGCTTGTCACCCGAGGGCACACACTTGGCCCCGTTGGGGAAGATCCCGCCGTTGATGCTCCAAGCGTTGCACTTGGTGCCGTCTCCGCAGTCCTGCGCAAAGAGATCGCATTGCCCGCCGCCCGGGAGATCCGGCCCTGGCTCCCCGGTCGTGGGGATCGGCGCCTCGGTCGTCTCGCCGGTCGTCGTCGGATTGTTCGAAGCGGTCGTGTCGCTGTTGGGCTCGGCGGTGGTCGACGTGACGACGTCCGTCTCGTTCTCCACCACCGTCGTCGCGTCTGCTCGTCCACAAGCAAGCATGCCAGGGACGAGCAATAGAACGAGACGGGTGGCGTGGGGGCGGTGCTTTGTCATGACAAGGGCCTACGCCACTTTGCCAGATTTACCGGCGTACCGGCACCCTCGACGCCCGATCAAATCACCGCGGCGACTCAGAGGACGCTGTACTTGGTGCCGCGCGCCTTGCCGGACCAGGTGATCCTACCGGCCTCGATGAGGCGGGCCAGACCCGCGCGTGCCTGCAGGCTGGTGCCGCCGACCTTGGCGATCAGCGCCCCGGCGCCGACCGGTCCGCCGTGCTCCTGGACGGCCTGGAACAGGGCCTCGTCGTACTCGGTGCGGCCCTCGGCGGTGCGGGTGTTGACCGACTTGGCCTTGCCACCACGCGCCGGACGGACGCCGCCGCGACCCTTGCCCTCGGC
>NZ_JACCSO010000075.1 GCF_013812955.1 Nannocystis sp.
GCGCTCGGCCGCGGCCGCACCGTGCTGCCCTATCGCTCGCGCGAGGCCAACTACGCGGCCCTGTACGAGCTGTTGATCGCCGGCCCGCTCGCGCGCGACCGGCCGCCGCCGCAGGTGTTCCTGCTGCTCAACGAGGCGACCCACTTCTACCGTCCGCGCGGCCCCGACGGGCGCGCGCTCGCCCCGGTCGCCGCGATCGACGATCTGCTGCCGCCGCCCTTCGTCGCCAGACCGGTCGGCCTGCTCGAGCTGCTCGTCGATCGCCTCTCCCCGGTCACCGGCGTGCTGCCGACCCGGGTCACCCGCGCCGACCTGCGCATGGGCCTCTTCGAGGTCCAGGTCGACCCCGTCCTGCAGACCATGGTCCGCGCCTGGCGGCTCGTCGACGAGCAGGCGCGCGGCCCCGCCGGCCTGCAGCTGCACGGGGTCGCGTGGACCGCCGGCAACCTGTGCCTCGGCCCCGAGGCCCCGCTCGAGCTCGAGCTTCCCGCCGGTCCCGAAGGACCTGTCTCTTTGGTCCTGGTCTCGGGGCCAGGTGGCGCCGCACCCGAGGCGTGGACGGTCGAGGTCGACGGTCAGGCCCTCGACCTGCGGCCCGCGCCCGGCGCCCGCACCCGCGACACCCTCGGCCCCTTCGCGCTCGCCCGGATGCCGCGGCGGATCTCCCTCATCGGCGCGAAGACCCCGCAGGACGGCGTTGCGTGCCCGCATGGCAGCCTCGCCGAGCTGCGCCTGCTGCCGCCCGACAGCGAAGGTTTCGCCATGTCCCCGAGGACAGCCTGGGCCCGGACCTTTGCGCCCGACGCCGACCTCGGACATGCGAGCGAGCCGGTGCGCTGGGTGGCCGGCCGCTCGCTGTCCCGCGTCCGTCCCGGCACGACACCTGCGGGCGGCGGCGGTCTGAACCTGACGCTGCAGCAGGGCCAGCCGCTGGAGTTCGCGCCCATTTATGTGCCCGGGGCCGTCCAGGCGGAGCACGATCTGGTGGTTCATCTGCGCGACCCGAAGCTCGGCCCGCGCGCGCGCTTGCAGGTGTGGGACGGCGCCGAGCTGATCGGGGAGATCGACCCACCCGAGGATCACGCCGGATTTTGGCAAGCGCCGCCGCTGCCGTGGCGACCGCGTGGCGTGCTGGCGCAGATCGGCCTGCTGCTGCTCGACCCCGACGACGAGCGGGCGCGCCTGCAACTTCGCGACGTGGCGATCTTCGACCGCGAGATCGTGGCCGTCAGCGCCGCGACCTCGGCTGGCGGCGCCCCGGGCGACGACTGAGATCCGCAGCGCTCACGCACCGGCTACACTCGCGCGCATGCGACCCCTCGCGCTCATCACCGGGGCCAGCCGGGGCATCGGCCGCGCCGTCGCCCGCGCGCTCGCCCCCACCCATCAGCTCCTGCTCTCCGGCCGCGACCAGGCGGCCCTCGCAGCGCTCGTCGCCGAGCTCGGCCCCGTCCACACCCTCACCTGTGAGCTCGGCGATCCCGTCGACCGCGTCCGCTTCCTGAGCGAAGTGACAGGTCTGTGCGAACGCCTCGGCGCACCCATCCAGGTGCTCGTCAACAACGCGGGCGCCGCCATCTCGGCGCCGCTGCACCGCACCAGCGACCTCGCATGGGCGCAGGCGCTCGAGCTCAACCTCGGGGCCCCCTTCGCGCTGACCCGAGCGCTGGTCCCGGGCATGGTCAAGGCCGGCTGGGGCCGGGTCATCAACATCGCCTCGACCGCCGCGCTCAAGGGCTACGCGTACACGGCCGCCTACTCGGCGAGCAAGGCCGGTCTGGTCGGGCTCACGCGCGCGCTCGCGGTCGAGCTGGCCAGCAAGGGCGTCACCGTCAACGCCGTGTGCCCCGGCTTCACCGACACCGACATCGTCGCGCGCGCGGCCGAGAACATCCAGGCGACGACCGGCCGCAGCCAGGACGACGCCCGCCTGACCCTCGCTCGCTTCTCGCCGCAGGGTCGGCTACGCAGCCCGGAGGAGGTCGCGGCGCTGGTCGCTTACCTGGCCAGCCCGACCGCCGACGGCATCACCGGCCAGGCCCTGGCGATCGACGGCGGGGAGACTGCCTGATCTGAAGGCCATGTCCTTCGGGGCATGTCCGATCAGACATGCCCCACCAGCCAGGCCGGGACGGCCGGTCCCAGCCTGCCTCAGGCGTGCCGGTCCCAGCCCTTCTTGACGTTCTCGGCGATGATCTCGTCGGCGATGCGCTGGGCCTCGCCGAGGCTCGGGGCGACCCGGACCTCGCGCTGCAGCGGGTCCTTGCGGCCGGGCGAGTAGTCGGTCCAGTGGACCACGAAGCCCGGGAAGCTGCGGTCGAGGCCGTCCTTGTTGGTCTGCCACACGACCAGCTTGCGGACCGACTTCTGGCCCTTGGCCTCCTTCACGTAGACCTCGCGGCGCACCAGCGCGCTCGGCGGCAGGACCACGCGCTCGGCCCGCTTGCCGAGGTTCTCGATCTGGCAGCGCTCGAGCACCTGGGCGACGCGGATGTCGGTCGGGTTGACCGACTTGTCGTCGCGGATGCGCACGAACACCGGGTGCAGGATGCTCGCGCCCGGCATCTCGCGGACCGTGGTCCAGCCGCGCTCGCCGTGCTCGAGCACCATGCGATTGATCTGGTCGCCGCTCGAGTCCTCGCCCTGGACGTCGGTCACCTTGAACTCGATGACCGTCTCCGGCTTGACGAAGCGGTACAGCGCGCCCTTGCTGTTGGCGTAGCGGAAGTTCGACGCGATCTCCTTGCCCGACAGCGCCCTCTTGAACGCGTGGCGCTCCTCGACCGGCATGTTGCCGCACGAGCCGATCACCTGGAATTGACCGTCGTCGCGCAGCAGCGCCAGCAGCAATGCACCGACCCCCTCGGGGTCGTCCGAGCTGTCGGTGTAGCCGATCACCGCCGCGTCGATCGTGATCGAGGGCTTGGCCTTGAACACCAGGCCGTCGGCGCGCAGCACCAGGCCCTCGCCCTTGCCGCCCTCGACCCACTCGTTCCACAGCGCCAGCACCTTCTCGCTGCCGGACACCGACTCGGTCTTTATCGCCTGGACCCGCTTGCCGCCGGCGAAGATGCGCTTCAGCACCTCGTGGCGCTCGCCGTAGACCACGCTGCGCACCGGCGTCTCGGCGTCGCCGCCCAGCATCAGGTCGAAGGCGAAGAACGCCATGCGCTCGACCTGCGCCTTGTCCTCGCCGCCCATCACCGCCGCGAGGTCGCCGACGCGGGTCCGGCCCTGCGTCGGCGGCTTGGCGGCGAACAGCTCGCCCGCGACCACCGTGCGCCCGCGGACCTTTGCGGCCGCCGCCTTGGCCTCGACCAGCAGCGGCACGTCGCCGGAGACGACCCGCCCGGTCGGCGAGCTGAGGAAGACCTCGCCCTCGTCGAAGATCATGAACCACAGCTCGCCGTCGATCTTCGGCGAGACCAGCAGGGTCCCGTGCGGCAGGTGCGTGCTCAGCTCGTCCTGCACCAGCGCCCGGTAGCTGCCGGCCACCACGCGCTTGTAGTTGCGGACCATCGTCGCCAGCTCGCTGTCGAGCAAGCTACCGGCGGGTGACTGGGTGCCCTTGCCGAGCGGGCGGGCGGTGGCGACGGAGAACAGGCTGCTCATAAAAGATGTCCTTTGGGTCAGGCCGTCAGGCCGCGCTCACGGAGTGGTCTCAGCCGGCGGCGATGGTGCGCAGCTCGAGGTTGCTGAGGTGGAGCAGGAGCTTGTACTTCGGCCCGTCGACGCGGCCCTCGAGGAAGGCCTGGTAGCGCGCGCCGTTGTCCTGGAAGATCAGCGGGTCGCGGCCCTTGGCGCCGGCGCCGAGGCGGGCGACCTCGTCCTTGTCCGCGAGCTCCTTGGCCATCGCGTGCAGGAAGTCGTAGCTGAGGCCGTCGACGTGCTTGAGCTGGATGGTCCGGCAAAACGCGAACTTGCCGATCACCTCGCCCCGCTTGAGCCGCATCTTGGTCCAGCGGATCGGCGCGTCCTCGTTGGTGTTGGCCGGCACGTCCTCGGCGGGCTTGCGCTCGCGCTCCTTGCCGTCGGTGCCGAAGATGACCTCGACCAGCGAGGGCGAGGCGTGCAGCACCTCGCCGCCGCCCGACAGGAACACCGTCTGGGTGTCGCCGACCTCGCGGCCGACCAGCTCGCGGTCGATCTCCGGGTCGCCGTCCATCAGCGCCTGGGCCAGCGCGTCGCCGTGATTGGCCGCCAGCCGGGCGTGCAGACCGGTCTCGGTGGTCGCGACGTAGCGCTTGAACGCCAGCTTCTTGCCGGGCAGCCCGGTCGTCGGCCCGTCCTGCTTGCGCACGGGCTCCATGACGACCTGGGCGTTGCGCGCGGCCTCATTCATCAGGTGGATCTTACGCATGGCGGCTCCTCTCAGAACATCTCGAAGTCGAGCTCGTCGTCGTCGTCATCGGCGTCGGCGAGGGCGTCGGTCGCCACGGTTTGTAACTCGCACCACTCGCTGCTCGCCGGGCTGCCGACCAGCGCGAAGAAGCCGGCCTGGTTGCCGACCAGATACGCGGTCTCGGCCTCGAAGCCGCCGCGGTAGCAGAACGTGAACTTGTAGGCCTTGCCGGCCCGCAGCTCGGCGTCGAGCTTCGGATCCAGGCCCTCGGGGTTGAGCGCGTAGACCGAGCGCACCGCCAGATCCAGGACCTCGATCGGGTCGACCGGACCGCTCAGCTTCTGCGCCTCACCGAGCGTCGAGGGGATCGCCGGCAGCGGCTGGCCCTTGGCGTCGAGGCCGACCAGCTTGCTGCTCGGCACCCAGGCGCCGCCCTCGTCGAAGTAGCCCTGCGCGGTCATGCCCGAGCGGACCAGCAGCGTGCCGTCGCGCGTCAGCTCGGCCTTCTCGCAGCGCTGCCCGCCCGGGTCCAGCACCTGCCGCTGGCGCTTGCCGTACAGCTTGGCGCGGTCCAGCTTCTCGTGGTCGAAGCGGGACTCGACGCCCCCCAGGGTGACGATGATCGGTTTGGCCATGAATACCCTCGGCTCAGGTGCCGACCGTGCGGCCGACAGCGATGCACAGACTTATCGGTCACCGCAAATCTCGGCGTCAAGTGATCGCCGCGCGATCACGATGAATGCGCGCATGATCGCGCGTCCATGATCTCGAATGGATCTCGATCGACTCGCGATCGATTCAAAATCGCGCGCGACTCACCTCTCCCGCGCGACTCACCTCGTCCGCGCGAGCCACCACGTGCACATCGGCAGCGCGAGGTAACACAGCGCCCCGATCGCCAGCGTCGTCGAGATGCCCCAGGCCATCGAGGTGCCGAGCGCCAGACCGCTGGCACACACGCCGCAGGCCCCGTTGACGCCCCACAGCCACGGCGTGACGTCCTCGCTCGCCCCGGCCCTGGCGACCCGCACCAGCCGCAGGCCGAGCGGGAAGCACAGCCCCATCGCCAGCGCCGGCGGGGCGATCAGGGCCGCCGTCAGCAGCACCCGAGTGCTCACTGGCGCGCCCGCGTATGCATCCATCACCGGGCCCATCGCCGCGCGCGCGACCATCACCAGCAGGCCGGGCGCCAGCGGGAAGAACCACGCCACGCGCGGGCGCTCGACCGGGATGCGCCCGCTAATCAAACTGCCGATGCCGGTGGCGAGGATGATGCCGCCGAGCACCACCGCGAGCGCGAGCGTCGGATGGCCGAGGAACACCCCGACCCGCGACAGCAGCCCGATCTCCACGAACATGAAGCCGAGGCCGATCAGCGCGAAGTAAGCACAACCCGCGACCAGCGTCGCCCCATCCGCAACACCCGCGCTCATCTTCTCCCGCCGCAGCCACAGCGGCACGAACACCGCCACCAGCGTCAACAGCACGCTGACCAGCGTCGCGTGCACCAAAGTCTTGGTGGCCTGCAGGTTGCCGAGGAAGGCGAAGTCCTGGCGGTCGACCTCGGCCGTGTCGGCCAGCCACGCGCCGGGCCGCAGCATGTTGAAGAAGAACGGGCGGTCGTCGGTCGGCGGGGTCAGGTCGAGCGCCTGGGCCCGCGCGTATTGCCACAACGCCGCCTGATCCGGCTGTTCCACCAAGGCCCGCAAGAGCGGCTGATTCGGCAGGCGGCGCGGCGTCAGCACCATGTTGAAGCCGAGGCGCACCGCCTCGGCTTGCATGCGATCGAGGTCGGCCGCCGCGAACGGCGAGGGCGAGACCAGCAAGGTCGCCACGCTGCCCTGCTGCAGCAGGATCAGGTGCGCGCGAGGATCGGCGGCGCCCATGCGCCACAGCGTCTCCATCGCCAGCGCGAGCATGCGACCGGTCTCACCGGGCGAGTCCGACTTGTACCAGCGCGAGACCGTGAAGATGCCGGTCGGCGTCAGGCGGCGCATGAACGCCAGCCAGCCCTCGACCGTGTACAGCCCGTTCTCCGACAGCGAATAGGCGCCGGCGCCGGTCGAGGCCCAGGTGTCGATCAGCGACATCGTGATGACCTCGTACTGGCGCGCGTCGCGGGTGAAGAAGCTGCGCGCCTCGTCGGCGACCAGCTCGACCCCCGGCAGCGCCGCGACCCCCGAGAACTCCGCCATCGCGCCGCGGTGCAGGGCCACGATCTTCGCGTTCAGCTCGACGCCGACCACCGGCGTGTGCCCGACCTGCGCCGCCGCGATCACATCGCGTCCACCACCGACCCCGATCACCGCCGCCGCCCCCGAGGGCCGCAGGCGGTGGGCGAAGCTCGACACGTCCCACTCGAGATACTTGTGCGAGGAGCCGTCGCCGCGCGCCATCGCCGTCGCCGCCGCCCCGTCGATCTTCAGGATCCGCTGCTCGATCGGCGCCAGCACCTCGGGCGTCGCGTTGCGTCCGGTCGCCCACATCATCGGCGCCGCCGTCACGGTCGGCGACACCGTCACCCGCGAGTGTGTGTTCCAGCCGACGTACGCGTGCGCCGTGTAGTCCTCGTGCGCCCCCTTGACCCACGCCGGTCGCAGCGGCGGGATCTCGGCGCCCGCGTTCAACCACGCCGCCCCGGCCCACAGCAGCGCCAGTCCGCCCGCCATGACCTGTCCCTTGCGACCTGCCCCGGGGGACATGTCCGTACGGGCAGCCGCGAACGCCAGCGCCCCGAGGGCCGCGAGCGCCCCGGCGACCAGCACCGCGCTGGCCGCGTC
>NZ_JACCSO010000078.1 GCF_013812955.1 Nannocystis sp.
CGGCAGCGAACACGGCGGCCAGCTGCTCGGGGCTCGGCGCGACGTCGCTGCCGGGCCCGGTGAGCACCTGCTCCTCGCGGGCCTTGCCCTCGCCCTGCGGCGCGGAGAACACGGCGCGGGTCCAGCCGCGGCGCAGGTGCGGGGTGACGGCACGCTCGAGGCGCTGGAGATTGGCTTCACGGAGCACGGGGCGGGGGTAGCAAAGCCGCGCGGGCGCGACAAGGCCGGCGGGGGGCGGCGCGGTGCGAGGGCGCACGCGGCGGGGGCTGGTGGTCTGTCAGGGTTGCGGGGCCCCTGGGGGCTGGGGCATGGTGCGCGCCGTGCCCAGGCCGAACATCTTGCTGCTCGAGAGCATCCACGCGACCGCCCACGAGGAGTTCGCGCGTCACGGGGTCGTCGTGCATACGGCGGCCGGGGCGATGGAGGAGGCGCAGCTGGTCGCGGCGCTGCGGGCCCTGCCGGCGGACCGTCCGGTGCTGCTGGGGATCCGCAGCAAGACGCGGGTGACCCCGGCGGTGCTCGACGCGGTGCCGCAGCTGCTGGCGGTCGGGGCCTTTTGTATCGGCACCGATCAGATCGGGTTGTCCGCGGCGCGTGAGCGGGGGATCGCGGTCTTCAACGCGCCGTTCAGCAACACCCGGTCGGTGGCCGAGCTGGTGCTCGGGGAGATCATCATGCTGTCGCGCCAGGTGTTCGCGCGCAGCGAGGCCTGCCACCGCGGCCTGTGGCACAAGAGCGCCGACGGCAGCCACGAGGTGCGCGGCAAGACCCTCGGCATCGTCGGTTACGGGCACATCGGCTCGCAGCTGAGCGTGATCGCCGAGGCGCTGGGCATGCAGGTCCGCTACCACGACCTGCTCGCCAAGCTGCCGCTGGGCAACGCGCAGCCGTGCAACAGCCTGCACGAGCTGCTCGGGCTGTCCGACTTCGTGACCCTGCACGTGCCCGACACCGAGCTCACGCGCGGCATGATCGGCGCGGCCGAGCTGGCGGTGATCAAGCGCGGCGCGTACCTGATCAACGCCTCGCGCGGGATGGTCGTCGACCTCGCGGCCCTGCGCGACGCGCTCGAGCACGGGCAGGTCGGGGGCGCGGCGATCGACGTGTTCCCGAGCGAGCCGGCGAAGGTCGGCGACGTGTTCGACAGCCCGCTGCGCGGCCTCGACTCGGTGATCTTGACCCCGCACATCGGCGGCAGCACGCAGGAGGCCCAGGCCAACATCGGCCGCGAGGTGGCGACCGCGCTGGCGGCCTACCTGATCAGCGGGTCGACGACCGGCTGCGTGACGCTGCCGAACATCGACGCGGCGCCGCTGCGCAGCGGGGCGAGGCTCCTGAACGTGCACCGCAACGTGCCGGGCGTGCTGTCGGCGATCAATCAGCTGCTGGCCGACTCGCAGGTCAACATCACCGGGCAGAGGCTCGCGACCATGGAGTCGATCGGCTTGCTGCACGTCGACGTCCCGCTGCGGGCGAGCGACCCGGAGATCAGCCAGCTGAGCGCCGCGATCGCGGCCTTGCCGACCAGCCTGCTCACGCGGGTGATCTGAGCGGCGCGCGGGCAGAGTTTGGATCGAGGGCCGGGCCGGAGCGCATCCGCCCACCCGATGCGGATGCGGCGCCATGATGCGGTGCATGTAAGTCCGGGTCCTCCAGGCCCCAATGCGCGGCAGGTGAGGATCTGGCGGGGCGCGCCGATGCGGAGCCACAGCGGGCGGTCCGCGCTCGCGGCGATGTCCGTGGGCTCGCGCGAAAATACGCGATCGGGGGCGCCTAACACCGGTGCTGGCGGTCCTGATAACCTGGAGCCGCGATGCGTATCACCTTGTTCGCGGCGGTTATCTTGGGCGCGGGGTTCGGTCAGGCGGCCTGCAAGAAGGACTCGGGGACGAGCGACCCCGGCGGGGAGTGCAGCGGGAGGTGTGGCAAGGGCACCCGCTGTGACGGCGAGCGCTGCATCGTCGATTACGGCCAGGACATCTGCGCGTCGAACGAGCCGGCGAAGGTCGAGCCGGTGGTGCCGATGCGGCCGCCGATCACCAACTGGGGCGAGTGCTGGCAGGACCGCAA
This sequence comes from Nannocystis sp., assembly GCF_013812955.1. GTDB lineage: Bacteria > Myxococcota_A > Polyangia > Nannocystales > Nannocystaceae > Nannocystis. The sequence goes on from NZ_JACCSO010000078.1 coordinate 2,071, forward strand.
CCAGCTGCCGAAGAAGTTCAAGCCGGTCGACGACTCGGGCATCCCGCAGTTCGACCCGAACCAGGCCCGCAACCTCGAATGGGGCGAGGGCGAGGAGCAGCTGTCGGCGCCGGTGCTAAACGCCAACATGCGGGAGATCGAGTACGACATCAACGAGTGCCTGGGCGTCGCCGCGTGTTACCAGGGCTCGAGCCTGCCGGGCGGTCACATCGACTTCGCGTTCCGGCTCGGCGGCAAGGGCAAGGTCGACTCGATCTCGGTGACGGCGCCCGCGGGTCTGAGCGTGTTCGGCATCATCCCCTGCGCCCGCAAGGCGGTCGCCAACCACACGTTCCCGACCTATGCGGGGCCGCCGATGACGGTGAAGTACAGCATCGACATCGGCGAGTGAGCCGCGAGATGACCTGACCTTCGGGACATGCCCGTAAGGTCATGTCATGATGCGGGCGGGCCCTCGTCGTTCGGCCCGCGCCCGGGCTCGGCGGACTCGGCCGGCCCCGAGAGGCGCCGCTTGTGCGCCTGGGAGATGCGCTCGGCAGCGGCGCGAGCGGCCGGCGCAGCCTTGTCCACGGCCGCCTTGCAGACCTCGAAGGGCTCGGGCAGCAACGCGGTGGATCCTTCGGACTTCGACATGACGGCGCCTCGGCCTGTTCGGCCTGTTCGACCTGTTATGAGCGTCGCAGATCGGGGCGGTGGATCACTGGAAATCGCCGGCGCGCCCGCGCTCGGTCACGAGCGATGTTGCGGGCCGCTCATGTTGCGGGCCGCTCATGTTGCGGGCCCCATCATGTTGCGGGCCCCATCATGTTGCGGGCCCATCATGTTGCGGGCCCATGGGCCGGCGGCGCTCGCTTCGTCGGCGCGCTCGCACGCGTCGCGGCCCGGGCGGCTACTGGCGGCCGAGATGTCCTCCGGGACATGTCCCGGGGGCCATGCGCGCGCCGGCCAGCTCGGACTGCAGCACCGGGGCCAGGGCCGGGC
>NZ_JACCSO010000080.1 GCF_013812955.1 Nannocystis sp.
CCGCTCGGCCGCGCCGCGGTGCAGGCGGGCCTGCGCGAGGCAGCAGCGCGCAAGCTCGGCGGCCTCGACGTGCTCGCCTGGTCGTGGGACTTCGCGGCCGACGAGGACCTGTCCGCCGGGACAGGTCTCGCGCTGACCTGCCTGCAGCTGCGGCGTGAACTGCTCGACGACCGGGCCCTCGCGCGCGAGGATGTCGGGCTCGGCGAGCGGCCGAGCTTCAGCTTCGAGTGGCGGGCCGGACCCGAGCAAACGGTGCAACTGGTGCTATGTGGGGCCGCGCTGCGGCGCCCCGAACGCCTGGCCCCGGACCTGCGGGCCGCGCTCGCGGACTGGCGCGAGCTGGTCGAGAGCTGGTCGGTCGAGTTCAGGTCGGCGGGTGGCCCGCTGCGCCCGAACCAGCGCCAACACCGCACGCGGAGTCAGCGCAGCCTGGTTTGTGAGAGCACACCGGCGCGCCTCGATGGGGTGGGCCCGTTCTGGGCGCGGGTCGAGGTGGTCGATCGGCTCGGCGCGGCGCACCCGCTGGCGTTCACGCTGAGCTGGTCCGAGGGCCAGCTCAAAGTCGCGCAGGGCCGCCCAGGAGCGCCCTGAACAGCAATCCGATCGCTCACACATCAACGGTCGCTTCCCGCACGGCGCGTACGGCGGCCCACCCTTGACAGTGCGGGGGAGCGGTGGCAAACCCTCAGCCATTGGAACCAACCTTACGTGTACGTAAGGGTTTGATCCGACGCTGAGGTCCCATGAGTCGCCCCACCCCAACCAGCCAGCCAGCATCGCGCATGCCGCCGCCGCGCATGAAGATCGGCGAGCTGGCGCGCAAGACCGGCAAGACGCCGCGGGCGCTGCATCTCTATGAGGAGATGGGCCTGCTGCAGCCGCCCTCGCGCACCGAGGGCGGGTTTCGCCTGTACGGCCCCGACGAGGTCGCGCGGGTGTACTGGATCTGCAAGCTGCAGGACATGGGCTTCAGCCTGCCGCAGATCCAGAGCCTGCTGGCGACGGTGCACGCCTCGGAGACCGCGCCGGAGGCGATGACCAGCGTGCGCGAGCTGTTCCGGGCCAAGCTCGACGAGACCCGCGCCCAGGTCATGCGCCTGCTTCAGCTCGAGCGCGACCTCTCGGAGAGCCTCGCGTACCTCGAGGGCTGCCGGGTGTGCCGCGAGCCGGCGACGCCCGAGGTCTGCAACACCTGCACGAGCGAGCGTCGCAGCGACACCCCGCCGAGCCTCGTCGTCGGCATCCACCTGAGTTCGCACGCCCGCAAGCCCGAAGGAGCCACGCCGTGATTGATAGGCCGATCTACCTCGACTACGCCGCCACGACCCCGACCGATCCGCGGGTCGTCGACGCGATGTTGCCGTACTTCACGACCATGTTCGGCAACGCCGCCAGCCGCACGCACGTGTTCGGGTGGCAGGCGGAGGAGGCGGTGGAGGCCGCGCGCCGCGAGATCGCCACCGTCATCAACGCCGACCCGAAGGAGATCACGTGGACCTCCGGCGCGACCGAGGGCAACAACCTCGCGATCAAGGGCGCCGTCGAGTTCCTGCGCGAGTCGGGCAAGAAGCACGTGATCACGGCGGTCACCGAGCACAAGGCGGTGCTAGACACCTGCAAGTACCTCGAGCGCCACGGCGTCGATGTCACCTACCTGCCGGTCGACCAGGACGGCCTGGTGACCCCGGCGCAGGTCGAGGCGGCGATCCGCCCCGACACGGCGCTGGTCTCGATCATGTTCGCCAACAACGAGACCGGCGTGCTGCAGCCGATCACCGAGATCGGCGCGATCTGCCGCAAGCACGGCGTATTGATGCACACCGACGCGGTCCAGGCGTTCGGCAAGATCCCGCTCGACGTCGAGGCGATGAACATCGACCTGATGAGCATCAGCGCCCACAAGATCTACGGCCCCAAGGGCATCGGCGCGCTGTACGTCCGCCGTCGCCGCCCGCGCGTGCGCCTGGCCCCGCAGATCCACGGCGGCGGTCACGAGCGCGGCAACCGCTCGGGCACCCTCAACGTCACCGGCATCGTCGGCTTCGGCTACGCGGCCAAGCTGGCGCGCGAGTCGATGGCCACCGAGGCGGCCCGCATCCTCGAGCTGCGCGAGCACCTGCGCCAGCGCCTGATGACCGAGATCCCGCACGCGACGCTCAACGGCTCGCCGACCCAGCGCCTGCCGGGCCACCTCAACATCAGCTTCGCCTACGTCGAGGGCGAGAGCCTGCTGATGGGCCTCAAGGACGTGGCGATCTCATCCGGATCGGCCTGCACCTCGGCCAGCCTCGAGCCCAGCTACGTGCTCAAGGCGATGGGCCTGAACGACGAGCTGGCGCACTCCAGTTTGCGCATCAGCATCGGTCGCTTCACCACCCTCGAGGAGGTGGACCACATCGCCGACCTGATCGCGCGCGAGGTCGCTCGCCTGCGTGAGATGTCGCCGCTGTGGGAGATGGTCCAGGACGGCATCGACCTGAGCACCATCGAGTGGACGCCGCACTAGCCTCCTGGCGCGCCGGCCTTACCATAACGAGCCCCCAGCAAGTTTCCCCGAGATCCAAGCCATGGCGTACAGCACCAAAGTCATCGACCACTACGAGCACCCCCGCAACGTCGGCAGCCTCGACAAGAACGACGAGGATGTCGGCACCGGCATCGTCGGCGCGCCCGCCTGTGGCGACGTCATGAAGCTGCAGATCAAGGTCGAAAACGGCGTGATCACCGACGCCAAGTTCAAGACCTACGGCTGCGGCTCGGCGATCGCCAGCTCGAGCCTGGTGACCGAGTGGGTCAAGGGCATGAGCATCGACAAGGCGATGGAGATCAAGAACAGCCAGATCGCCGAGGAGCTGTCGCTCCCGCCGGTCAAGATCCACTGCTCGGTGCTCGCGGAGGACGCCATCAAGGCCGCCATCCGCGACTATCAGCAAAAGCACGGCACGCCCGCCGCCGAGTGAGTCCCATGCACGCGCACGCGATGAGCAGCAGCACCATGAGCAGCAGCACGAAGTCCAGCGAGAGCAGCGCCGCCGCTGCATCCGCGACTGCGCCCTCCGTGGCCGCCTCGCTGGTGGTGACCTCGCGGGCCGCGAAGGTGATGCGTGAGCAGCTCGCCCGCCGCGGCACCCCGCAGGCGGCCATCCGCCTCGGCATCCGCGGCGGCGGCTGCACCGGCTACTCGTACCTGTTCGAGTTCGAGGACCGCGAGCCCCGCGCCAGCGACCACGTGCTGGTCAAGGACGGCGTGCGCGTGGTGGTCGACCCCAAGAGCATGCTGCTGCTGAAGGGCACCGAGGTCGACTTCGAGACCGGCATGCGCGGCCACGGCTTCAAGTTCACCAATCCCAACACGCAGGGCTCCTGCGGCTGCGGCGAGTCGATCACCTTCTGATCTCGCACGCGCTCTGGACCTTCGTACTCTCTGACCTTCAGGACAGGTCCGCAGGGACAGCCATGACAGACGCGGACTACTTCGGCCTGCTCGGTGTCGAGCGGCGCTGGCGGCTCGATCGCGGCGCGCTCGAGCGAAACTACCTCGAGCGCAGCCAGGCGAGCCACCCGGACGGCTTCATCGGCCAGGACAGCGGCACCCAGCGCGCGGCGATGGAGCGCAGCAGCCAGCTGAACCAGGGCTATCGGACCCTGCGCGACCCGGTGCTGCGCGCCGAGTACCTGGTCAAGCTCGGCGGCACCGACCTCGACAGCAGCGACCCACGTACGGGCGCCCCGAAGCCGTCCCAGGCGTTTTTGATCGAGATGATCGATCTGCGCGAGCGCCTCGCCGAGGGCGATGTGGCCGCGGTGCGCGAGGAGATCGAGGCGCGCGCGGAGCAGGCCCTCGATGCCGGCATCGCTGCGCTCGACCGGGGCGAGGTCGCCGAGGCCGCCCGCGAGCTGGTCGCGCGCCGCTATTTCCAGCGCTTCCTCGATGAGGTCGACGCCAGCGAGGAGCGCCCGACATGAGCAAGATCAACCTGCAAGACACCGGCGCGCTGTTTCAGATCGCCGAACCGACCGCGGCGCAGGCGGCCCCACGTGCGCCCGGTCGTGGCATCGGCATCGACCTCGGCACGACCCACAGCCTGGTGGCGATCGCCCCGCAAGGGGCCGCGCCGCGGGTGCTGGCCGATGCCGAGGGCCGCGTCATCCTGCCCTCGGTGGTCAGCTACGCCGGCGAGCGCGTCGTCGTCGGCGCGCCCGCGATGGCCCAGCAAGAGGAGCACCCCGAGCGCGTGGTCAGCTCGGTCAAGCGCTTCATGGGCCGCGGCGCCGCCGACATCGAATTCAGCCACCCGTACCAGCTGGTCGGCGAGGGTGGGGTGCTGCGCATCGCCGTCGGCGACGAGCCGCGCAGACACGTCTCGCCGATCGAGGTCTCCGCCGAGCTGCTGCGCGCGCTCAAGCAACGCGCAGAGGCCGAGCTCGGCGGGCCGGTCGACGGCGCGGTGATCACCGTCCCGGCCTACTTCGATGATGCCCAGCGCCAGGCCACCCGCGACGCCGGTCGCATCGCCGGCCTCAAGGTCTATCGCCTGCTCGCCGAGCCGACCGCGGCCGCGCTGGCCTACGGACTCGACCGCGGCGAACACGGTGTATTCGCCATCTACGACCTCGGTGGCGGCACCTTCGACATCAGCGTGCTGCGCCTGCACGCCGGCGTGTTCCAGGTGCTCGCCACCGGTGGCGACAGCGCCCTCGGCGGCGACGACTTCGATCGCGCGCTGGCCGGTCACCTGCTCGCGCGCGCCGGCCTCGGCGAGCCCAGCCGCCGTCAGGTCGAGTCGGCCCGCATCGCCGCGCGCGCGCTCAAGGAGCGGCTGAGCGCGGCGGACAGCGTGCGCATCGACCTCGAGTCGCTCGGCCTCGTCGATCTCGAGGTCACGCGCGCCGAGCTCGAGGCGCTGATCGAGCCGCTCGCGCAGCGCACGATCAAGGCCTGCAAGGCGGCGCTCAAGGACGCGGGCCTGCGCGCCGCGGAGCTCGACGGCGTGGTGCTCGTCGGCGGCTCGACCCGGGTGCCGCGGATCCGCCAGCTGGTCGAGATGACCTTCGGCCGCCCGCCCTTGACCAACATCGACCCCGACCAGGTCGTCGCCCACGGCGCGGCGATCCAGGCCGACATCCTGTCCGGCTCCGAGCGCCCCGGCGTCACCTTGCTCGACGTCGTGCCGCTGAGCCTCGGCCTCGAGACCATGGGCGGCATCGTCGAGAAGATCATCCCGCGCAACGCCACGATCCCGATCAGCGCGCGCCAGGTGTTCACCAACTACTCCGAGCAGCAGACCGGCATGGTGATCCACGTCGTCCAGGGCGAGCGCGAGCTGGCCCGCGACAACCGCAGCCTGGCCCGCTTCGAGCTCAAGGGCATCCCGCGGCTGCCGCCGTCGATGGCCCGCGTCGAGGTGACCTTCCAGCTCGACGCCGACGCCCTGCTGACCGTCACCGCCCGCGAGCTGATGACCGGCGTCAAGCAGGCGGTCGAGGTCAAGCCGACCCATGGCCTCTCGGCCGAGGAGGTCGACCGCCTGGTGATCGAGAGCCTCGATCACGCCGGCGAGGACTACAGCGCGCGCAACCTCGCCGAGGCGCGCGTCGAGCTCGGCCGGGTGATCCTCGCCGTGCGCCGCGCGGTCGGCGAGGTCGGCCACATCGAGTCCCTGCTGCCGCCCGACGACCGCATGGCGATCGAGACGGCGCTCAGTGAAGCTGATGCGGCGATGGTCGCGATGGTCGCGATGGTCGCGGGGAGCACGACCGAGAGCGACACCGAAGCGGCCGCTGCCAGCCTCACGCGCGCGCGCGAGCGCCTCGAGCGGATCAGCGAGCCCTTCGCGGCGCGCCGCATGCAGCGGGCGCTGAACGCCGGGATGGCCGGCAAGAGCCTGGACGAGATCGAGGCCGCGCTGGCCGATGAGGGCCTCGACGCCCGGCGCGGCGGTCACTCGGCGGCGCTGATCCAGGACGACGACGAGCACGGGGAGTGAATGCCGAAGATCACCTTCATCGGTCCTGACGGGACCCAGATCATCGACGCCGAGCCGGGTCAGACCCTGCTCGAGATCGCCGAGGAGCATCACATCAAGATGGGCTCGGCCTGCGGGGGCGTCTGCGCCTGCTCGTCGTGCCACACGTGGGTCCGCAAGGGCCTCGAGACCCTGCCGGAGATGAGCGACGCCGAATCGGACCGCCTCGACATGGGCTTCGACGTGCGCCCCTACAGCCGCCTCGGCTGCCAGGTCAAGGTCGCCGACACCGACCTCACCGTCGAGCTCACCCAGGAGTCGATCCAGACCTGGAAAAACGAGCACCCCGGCAAGGCCTGAGGCCCGGCCGGGGAATCACTCGAGCGCGGCGTCGGCCGAGGCCGGGCCGCTCTCAGCGCCCGGTGAAATTCGGGCCCCGGCGCTCGATGTACGCGGCGATGCCCTCGCGCGCGTCGTCGCCGGTGAACAGCCGCTGCTGCAGCTCGCGCTCGAGGGCGAGGCCGTCTTGCAGGCTCAGCTCGGCGCCGGTCTGGCAGGCGCGCTTGATCAGGCCGACCGCGCGGGAGGCGGCGCGCGGCGGGACGAACTGGGCCGCGTACTCTCTGGCCTGGGCGAGGAACGCGGCGCTGTGCTCGGCGTCCCAGACCTGATTGACGAGGCCCAGCGCGAGCGCGCGGTCGAAGTCGAAGGTCTCGCCGGTGGCCATGAGCTCGATGGCCTTGGCTTTGCCGAGCGCACGGACCAGGCGCTGGGTGCCGCCGGTGCCGGGCAGCACGCCCAGCTTGACCTCGGGCAGGCCGCAGCGGGCGGCGCCGCGGCGAGCGACGCGGAGGTCGGCGGCGAGAGCGATCTCGAGGCCACCGCCGACGCAGTGGCCATTGAGGGCGGCGATCACCAGCTTTGGGGTCTGTTCGAGGCGACTGATGGTCTCGTTGGCGTGCAGGCAGAAGTTGTACTTGAACTCGGGATCCGCGGTCTGCAGCATGCCGATGTCGGCCCCGGCGCAGAAGAACTTCTCGCCGGCGCCGGTCAGCAGCAGCACGTGCACGGCGGGGTCGAAGCGGGCGCGAAGGATCGCCGCGTCGAGGGCCAACATGAGCTCGTGGGAGTAGCAGTTGGCCGGCGGGACGTTGAGCGTGATCTGCGCGATGCCGGCCTCGGCGTGGTAGTCGACGTGGGACATGGCGGCAGCATACACTCGCTCCCGGGCCCGTTTCAGGTAAGCGCATGAGCGGCGTGCATGTACACCTCATCGAGGTCCGCTTCGGCGACTGCGACCCTGCGGGCATCATCTACTTCCCCCGCTTCTTCGCGCTGTTTCACGACGCCATGGAGACCTGGTTCCCGGCGCGACTCGGAATGCGCTACGCCGACCTCATCCTCGGTCGCAAGATCGGGTTCCCGGCGGTGCACACCGAGGCCGACTTTCGGGCCCCCTGCGTGCTCGGCGACGTGATCGCGGTCGAGCTGCGGGTCGCTCGCCTCGGGCGCAGCACGATCGACCTGCGCTTCGTGGTGCGCGGCGCGGATGGCGATGAGCGGGTGCAGGGGGCGACGACCTGCGTGGTGATGGACCTCGACCCGACCTCGCCCGGTCATCGCCGGGCGCTGGCGATCCCGGGCGACCTGCGCCGGCGCATCGAGGGCTTCATGGCAGATAATCCAGCTGTCCCGGAGGACAGCCAGGAGCAGGCGTGAGCGAGCTCGGCTGGCTGCCCGCGCTCGGGGTCGCCGCGCGGCGGGGCTTCGCGCGGCTCACCACGGAGCCCTTCACCATCGCCGTCATCCTCGGCGTGGTGGTGCTGGTGTGTGCCAGCGTCCAGCTCGGCGGTGATGTCGACGCGCTGCGCCGGACCCTCGGGCTGTGGCACCAAAATGACGGGCTGTGGAGCCTGCTGGCCTTCGGCATGCAGATGTGCCTGATGCTGGTGCTCGGCTCGGTGCTGGCAGCTGCGCGGCCGGTGCGCGCCGGCCTGGCATGGCTCGCGCGGATCAGCGGTGGGCCGCGTCGCCTGGTCGGCTTGACCGCGCTGCTGTCGTGCACGTTGGCGCTGATCAACTGGCCGTTCGGGCTGATCTGCGGGGCCGTGTTTGCGCGCGGCGCCGGGCAGGAGGCGGCGCGCCGCGGCTGGCGGGTGCATTACCCGCTGCTGTGCGCGGCGGGTTACTCCGGGATGATGGTCTGGCACGGCGGACTCAGCGGGACCGCGCCGCTCAAGGCGACCACGCTCGGCGACCTGCAGGAGGTCCTCGGCCCCGCGCTCGCCGGGCAGATCGGCCCGATCCCGCTGACCGAGACCCTGTTCGGCGGGCTCAACCTGTGGGTGACGGGCGGGCTGTGGTTGCTCGCGCCGCTGCTGTTCATGGCGATGACGCCGCGAGATGGCAGCGACCCGGCGGCCGTGCCTGCGCCAGCCGCCGGGCAGCCGGTGCTCGCGGACGACCTGTCCCCGGGGCCAGCTTCGTGGCTCGACCGGCTCGAGCGCGCGCGGCTGGTCACCTGGGCGCTCGCCCTGCCGCTCGCGGCCGCGCTGGCGCTGCACCTGCAGACCGAGGGTCTGGCGACCCTCGATCTCAACACCGTCAACCTCGGCTTATGGTTGCTCGCCCTGGTCTTGCATGGCCGGCCGGATCGATTCCTGCGCGCCTGCGATGTGGGGGTGCGCGCCTGCACGGGCATCATCCTGCTGTTCCCGCTGTATGGCGGGATCATGGGCATGTTGAACGGCTCGGGTCTGTCGGCCGCGCTCGCGGGTCGCTTCGCGGAGGCGGGCGCCGGCGTGTTCACGCTGGTCACGTTCTTGTCGGCGGCCCTGCTGAACCTCGTGGTCTCGTCGGGTGGCGGGCAGTGGGCGGTGCAGGGACCGGTGGTGATGGCGGCCGCACAGGCGCAGGGGGTCGCCCCGGCCGACGCCTTGCTGGCGATCGCCTACGGTGATCAGTGGACCAACATGTTGCAGCCGTTCTGGGCCGCGCCGCTGCTGGCGATCACCGGCGTGCGCGCGCGCGACATCACCGGTTATTGTGCGCTGTGGCTGCTGGCAGGCGGCGTGTGGATCGCCGCCTGCTTGCTCGTGCACGCCTGAGGCGTCACACGGTCGCGTCGGTGCTGATGTGCGGCCCGGCGATCGTCGTGGGGCCCGGGTCCTCATCGCTGGTGGTCGCGCCGGTCTCATTGTCGCCCGGGGCCAGCGTCGCGGTGCCTTTGTTATCGTCGCCGGTGGTGCCGGTGGTCTCATTGTCGCCGGGGGCCAGGTCATCGGGGCCGCCGCCGGTGCTGGAGCTTCCGCTGGAGCTCTCCTCGGCGGTGGTGCTGGGGTCTTTGGTGTCCTTGGGGTCCTCGTCGTCGCAGGCGGGCATGGCGAGCGTGAACATGGCAAGACACAGGAAGGTGAACAGACGGGGCATGGTCGTACTCCAGATGGAAGGGTGAGCCGGCGTCGCGATGCGGACGCAGGCCCGGGGGGCTCGCCCCGGTCAGGGGCGATGTGGGCAGGCAGATCGCCGCGGTGGCCGACCGCGGCGGATGGGCGAGCAGCGCCCAGGTGCAGATCTCGAGCTGACCTCTCGGACAGGCGGGTCGCCGCGCCGGCGGCCTCGCGTCGAAGAGCTTCGTCTCGCACAGTCTGACCGGGGCCCGGACGCCACAGTTTCAGCGCACACACAATTGCTGTCCGGAGCGGCTGCGTGTACAGGCAAGGGCGCTTGCGCGCGGTCGGTGGGCGGGGTCGGTCCGACCCGGCGTGGGCCTTTGGGGTATGGTTGATCCCCGGTCCCATGAACGACACGCTCCCCGCCCCGCCCGCCGATCGCAGCCCCCGGAGCCGGGTCGACACGATCTTCGCCGGCGAGTTCAATCTCCTTCGCCACCTCGGCCGCGGCGATGTCGCCGACACCTTCCTCGCCGAGCTCATCGACCCGCCCGCGCTGGTCGTCGTCAAGATCGTGCGGGCCGAGCTGGCGGAGGACCGCGGCCAGGTCGAGCTGCTGCTACGCGAGGCCCGGGCCGCGGCCGCGGTCGTCGACGACCACGTCGCCCAGGTGCTCGACGCCGACATCAGCCCCGAGGGGGAGGTCTATATCGTCGGCGAGTACGTCGAGGGCGAGGACCTGGGCGTGCTCCTGCGTCGCACCGGTCGGTTGCCGTGGGCGCGGGTGCGCAAGCTGGCCCTGCAGATCGTCGCCGGCCTGCGGGCGGCCCACGAGGCCGGGATCTGGCACCGCATGCTCAAGCCCTCGAACGTGCTCGTGCAGGCCGACGACCGCGTCAAGATCGTCGACTTCGGGCTGGTGCGGCTCGAGAAGGTCACCGCCGACCGCGAGCCCGGCACGGTCGTGCTCGGCGACGCCGTGCACTTCATCGCCCCCGAGCAGGCGCTCGGCGAGCAGGTCGACGCGCGCAGCGACATCTACTCGCTGGGCGTGCTGCTCTACACGCTGCTGACCGGTCGGGTGCCGTTCTTCGGGCGCCCGACCCAGGTGGCGATGCAGCACAAGTTCGCGACCGCGGCCGCCCCCGGCAGCGTCGCGCCCGAGGCCGGCATCCCGGCCGTGGTCGAGGCGATGATCCTGCGGGCGATGTCGAAGAAGCGAGAGAGCCGGTTCCCCGACATGGCGACGCTCGAGAAGGCGCTGCTCGAGGTCGGCGACGACGGCCAGCGCCGCGGCGGACGGGGCGGGGTCGCCACCGAGACCGTGCGCGCCCAGCCGACCACCGACAGCGCGATGTTCTACTCGCTGGAGTCGCTGCAGACGATGCTCGCGGCGAGCCAGGACCCGCGCGCGCAGCTCGGCATCTACGACAAGATGAGCCGCGCCCTGGTCACCCTCTCGGGCGGCAAGGACAGCGCGGAGGGCGAGGCCTGGCGCGGCTGGATCGCCCAGGGTCGCGAGTACGCCTATTACCAGCTGGCCGAGCGGCACCTCGCGGCCGAGCAGTGGAGCGAGCTGGTCGAGGTCTACCGCGAGCACGCCGACGCCACCGCCGATCGCAACCAAAAGATCGGCCTGCTGAACGCGATGGGCTACGTCTACGACCGCTCGCTCGCCGACACCCGGCAGGCGATCGTCGCGTATCGCGAGATGATCGCGCTCGAGCCCAACGCCCCCGACGCCCTGCTCGCGCTGGCTCGCCTGCTCGAGCGGACCAGCGCCTGGGAGGACGCGGCCGCGGCCCTCGACCACTTCCTGTCGCTGTGCAGTGATCCGGTGCAGCGCTGCGAGGAGCTGACCCGCGCCGGCCAGATCCTCCACCAGCGCCTGCACGCCTCCGAGCGCGCCGAGTCCTATCTACACAGCGCGCTCGAGCTCCAGCCCACGTACGCGCCGGCGCTGGTGCTGCTCGCCGACATCTATCGCGGTCGCAAGGACTACGCCCGGCTCGCGCGCACGCTCGAGGCCCTGGCGGTCGGCGGCGCCAGCTACTACGAGCGCATCGAGGCCGGCGCCGAGGCGGGTCTGCTCTACTACCGGCAGACCGGCGAGCTCGACAAGGCGACCGAGGTGTTCGCGCGGGTGATGGAGCTCGACCCCGAGAACCTGCGCGTCGGCACCGTGCTGTCGAAGATCTACTACGACGCCGGCAACTACCCCGCCGCCGCGCCGATCTTCGAGATGTTGGTGCGCAAGGCCGTCGGCGCGCCGATCACGGTGCGGGCCCACGTCGAGCTGTGCCTGCGGGCCGCCCGCGTCGAGCGCCTGCTCGGCCACGGCTCGCGCTCGCTCAAGCTGTTTCGCCGGGCCCTCGAGCTCGAGCCCGGCAACTGGAGCGCGCTGCTCGGCCAGGCCGACCTGCAGTTCGAGGCCGAGTCGTACAACGAGGCCCTGGCCGCCTATCAGAACCTGCTGACGCTCGGCGCCAAGGAGAAGACCGACAAGGTCGCCTCGAGCATCAACTTCCGCATCGCCGAGCTCAAGCGCCGCCAGAACCAGGCCGCCCTCGCCGCGCCGTTCCTGCGCCGGGCCCTCGAGCTGGACGCGAGCAATTGGCCGGCGCTGCAGGCCACCCTCGACGCGCAGATGGCCGAGGGCGACTATCAAGGCGCGCTCGCCACCCGCAAGGCGATGATCAACCATGCGCCGAGCGACGACGTGAAGTTCGACCTCTTCGTCGAGAGCGGGCGGCTGTTTCGCGAGCGCCTCGGCGACCCGAGCAAGGCCGTGATCGCGTTCCAGCGGGCGCTCGAGCTGCGGCCGCGCGAGCCGGCGGTGCTGCATCGCCTGCTCGACCTCTACACCGAGCGCCGGCAGTGGCGCGAGGCGGTGACGATCGTCGATCAGATCGTCGAGGTGGAGATCGATGCGACCCGCCGGGCCCGCTATCACTATACCGCCGCGGTGCTGCTGCGCGACGAGCTCGGCTCCGTCGACGCCGCGCTCGAGCGCTTCGACCGGGTGCTGGCCGACGACCCGACCGTGCTCAAGGCGTTCCAGGCGATCGACACGATGATGACCCAGCGCAAGGACTGGAAGGCGCTGGAGCGGGCCTATCGCAAGATGATCAACCGCCTGCCGGCGACCGGCGAGGCCCCGCTGCGCATGCTGCTGTGGACCAACCTGGCGGAGATCTACCGCTCGCGTCTCAGCGACTTTCAGGCCGCCGCCAAGGCCTTCGAGGTCGCCGCCGCCCTCGACCCGCAGAACCTCGACCGCTACCTGCTGCTCGCCGAGCTCTACGAGATGCTGGTGCGCAACGAGCCGCGCGAGTTCACCGAGCACCTGGTGCGCACCCACTTCACGCTGCTGCGCCTCGAGCCCTCGCGCTACGCCAGCTACCACCGCCTCTTCGAGATCTACCTGGCCCGCCGCGAGATCGACAAGGCGTTCTGCGTCGCCCGCACGCTGGTGTTCCTCAAGCAGGCCAACCAGCAGGAGACCGCGCTGCACGGCCGCTATCCGCAGCCCGAGTTTCGCAAGATCCGCCAGCGCCTGTCGGAGGAGGTGCTGCGCAGGAGCGTGTTCCATCCCGACGAGGACCCGGTCATCAGCGCCATCCTCGGCCTCGCCGCGCCGGTGCTCGCGGCCTGGCGCGTCAAGCAGCTGCCGTACCCGCTGCGCCCCGGCGACCGCATCGACCTCGACGACACGCCCTCGCCGGTCGGGCAGATGCTGGTCTATGTCACCGGCGTGCTCGGCCTCGGCCAGGCCGACCTGTACTTTCGGCCAGATGAGCCCGGCGACCTCAACGTGTTGAACGTACAACGCGAGGGCCGGGTGCGGCCGACGGTGATCGCCCTGGCCAACACCTTGCGCGAGAAGGGCGAGAACAACCTGGTGTTCGCGGTCGGCCGCCACGCCCTCGACCTGTACCTGCCGCACTTCGGCTTCATGGTGATCGACCGCTCGCCGGAGAACCTCAAGGACGTGATCTACGCCTGCATGCAGGTGTCGGGCTCGCAGCCGCACGAGTCCTCGCCCGGGGTGGCCGCCTGCGCCCGCGAGCTGCGCCAGCACCTGACGCCGGCGACGCTCGAGCAGCTCGGCGGGCTGCTTCGCCGGCTGACGCAGGCCGACGCGATCGACGTCAAGGCCTGGGCCCGCGCCGCGGAGCTCGCCGGCTACCGCGTGGGCTTCCTGTTCTGCAACGACCTGGCGACCGCGGCCCACGCGATCTCGCAGGAGCAGCGGATGCTGGGGTCGTTCCTGAACCCGAAGGACGCCCTGCGCGAGCTGATCGTCTACAGCGTCAGCGAGGACTACTTCGCGGCCCGCCGCGCCCTGGGCCTGAACGTCGCCTGAGGCCGCCCGCGCGCCGCCCGAGCGCCGCCCGAGCGCCCCGGTCGCCGCCCTCGCTCGGGGACCGGGCACATACCGCCCTGGCGAGCCGGCTGGGCCTGTGCGATGGTCGCGGCGTCACGCGCCATGGTCACCTCCCAGATCGTCAAAACGTCTCGCCTCGCGGTTCACACCCTCACCGCCGGTCCCCGGACCGCGCCGCCGGTGGTCCTCATCCACGGCAACGTCTCGAGCGCCGTGTTCTGGGAGCCGCTGATGGCGGCCCTCGCGGCCGACCATCACGTCATCGCCCCGGACCTGCGCGGCTACGGAACCACCGAGCCGCTGGTGATCGACGCCACCCGCGGCCTGCGTGACCTCAGCGACGACCTGCACGCGCTGCTGCACGCCCTCGAGATCGTCGGGCCCGTGCACCTGCTCGGCTGGTCCGCCGGCGCCGGCGTGTGCATGCAATTCACC
>NZ_JACCSO010000102.1 GCF_013812955.1 Nannocystis sp.
TTCTGGGACCACCTCTACAGCGACGGCATCGACGCCGGCTGGGAGCTCGGCCGCGCCGCTCCGCCGCTCGCCGCTCACTTCGAGGCCCACTCACCAGCCGGCCTCCGCGTATTGGTGGTCGGCTGCGGCCGCGGCCACGAGGCGCGTCTGCTCGCCAGCCTCGGCGCCATCGTCACGGCCCTCGACCTCGCCCCCGCCGCGATCGCGGCCGCCGCCGCAGCCACTCCGCCGGCGCTGGTGATCGACTATCAGGTCGGCGACCTCTTCGCGCTGGCATCCGCGCCCGCTCGCTTCGAATTGATCGTCGAGCACACCTGCTTCTGCGCGATCGAACCGGCCCGCCGCGACGAGTACGTCGATGCCGTGGCCGCCGCGCTCGTCCCTGGCGGCGCGCTCGTCGGTCTGTTCTACGCCCACGGCCGCGCTGGTGGCCCGCCCTTCACCGTCGACGCCGGCGAGCTGCGGGCCCGCTTCGGCCGCCGCTTCATCATCGATGCTCTGGCGCCCGCCACCGGCTCGGTGCTCGGGCGTCAGGGCCAGGAGCTGCTGGCCCGCTTCATCCGCGCCTCCTGAAGACCCGCCGCCCATGGACATCGCGCCCCACCTGGGCGAAAACGAGAGTGTGCCGCGGCGCCGGATCCTGCTCCTGTCACTCGTGCTCGCCTGCGGTCCGGGCTCGTCCGACACCGACGCCGGGACGACCACCGCGGCCAGCAGCACATCGACGGGTGACACGCCGACGAGCGCCGCCGAGACCACGCAGGCCGCCACCACCGGACCGACCACTGGCCCCGTCACCACCGACGTGACCACCACCGACATCACCGCCACGAGCACCGGCGACGTCAGCACCGGCACCGGCACCAGCACCGGCGATTCATCCACCACCGGCACCACCGGCGAGGACATGGTCGAGTACGCCGCGTTCTTCGGGGCCGGCGGCCTCGATCATTTGTTGATCTTCCGCGCCGACGCTCTGAACGATCGCTGCACCAGCATCCACTTCGCGCGGCCGGTCGGCCCGATGCCCGGGTTCGCCATCACCGCGCCGAACGAGTGGAACTTCGTCAACGCCTTCGTGCGCGCGGGCACCGATGGCTGCCTCGCGGGCACCCCGATGGGCGACCCTGTGATCGCCATCGGCGGCGCCGGTGCGGGCACCTGGCAGCAGGACCCGAACCAGTTCTGTCCGCTGATGCTCGACCTCGACGTAGCCCTCGACTTCCCGCAGGATCAGCCCTGGGTGCCCGCCCAGGAGCTGATGCTCGTCACCGCCGTACCGGTTCAAAGCTGCCCATGAACGCCGCCACCGACCTCGTCGAGCTCGATCGTCCGCCGGACGACCCGGTCCTGCGCAACCCCGACCTCGACCCGACCACGCGGGCGCAGCGGACCTGGACGCGCTGGCACCTCGCGGCCTTGTGGGTCGGCATGGCCGTCTGCGTGCCGACCTACATGATGGCGGCCTCGCTGGTGGCGAGCGGCATGAATTGGTGGCAGGCGATGCTGGCGATCCTGCTCGGCAACCTGATCGTGCTGGTGCCGATGGTGCTGTGCGGCCACGCGGGGACCCGCTACGGCGTGCCCTTCCCGGTGTTTGCGCGGGCCGCCTTCGGGGTGTTCGGGGCGCACGTGCCGAGCCTCGCGCGCGCGCTGGTCGCCTGCGGCTGGTTCGGGATCCAGACCTACATCGGCGGCGAGGCCATCTCCGCGATGGTCGGGATCCTCTGGCCCGGCTGGCTGCTGCTCGGCGGCGGCGCCACCTTCATCAGCCTGACCCTGCCGAGCTGGATCTGCTTCTTCGGGTTCTGGCTGATCAACGTCGTCTTCGTGTGGCGCGGCACCGAGTCGATCAAGTGGCTGGAGAACTTCGCCGCCCCGTTCTTGATCGCCGTCGGCCTCGCGCTGCTCGGCTGGGCCATGTACGCCGCCGGCGGCCTCGGCACCATCCTCGCCCACTCGAGCAGCCTCGTCGTCGACTCCGGTTACAGCGGCTTCGGCTGGATCGGCCACGTGTTCCTGCCCGGCCTCACCGCGATGGTCGGGTTCTGGGCGACGCTCTCGCTCAACATCCCCGACTTCACCCGCTACTGTAAGAGCCAGCGCGAACAGCTGCTCGGCCAGCTCTACGGGCTCCCGACCACGATGCTGCTGTTTAGCTTCATCGGCGTCGTCGTCACCTCCGCGACCGTGCTGCTCTACGGCGAGGCGATCTGGAACCCGGTCAACCTCGTCGTCCGCCTCTCGCGGGACACCGGCAGCCCGCTGCTCGCCTTCATCGCCATGTTCACGCTCGCGGTCGCGACCCTCTCGACCAACATCGCCGCCAACGTCGTCGGCCCCGCCAACTCGATCGCCAGCGCCTTCCCGCGCGCCGTCTCGTTTCGCACCGGCGGTCTGATCGCCGCCGTGCTCGGCGTGCTGCTGTGCCCCTGGCTGGTCCTCGACATGTACATCGGCTGGCTCGTCAGCTACTCCGGCCTGCTCGGGGCCGTCAGCGGGGTGCTGCTCGCCGACTATTGGTTACTTCGTCGCACCCGGCTCGACCTCGCCGGCCTCTACCAGAGCCGCGGCCCCTACCGCTACCACCGCGGCTTCAACCTGCGCGCCATCGCGGCCATGGCCGTCGGGATCTCCGTCGTGCTGCTCGGCAAGCTCGTACCTGCGCTCGATCTCCTGTTTCAGGGCGCATGGTTCTCCGGCGTGCTGGCCTCGGGCGCGACCTATCTGCTGCTGATGCGCGGTCGAGCATGACCGGCATGACCGGCATGACCGGCATGACCGGCATGACCGGCATGACCGGCATGACCAGCATGACCAGCAGACGAGGAAGTCCCCACTCGCCATCTGGGGAGCGCACGGGCCCGTCAGTCAGGCCATTGCTGGTCCGGAGATGATGTTACCGTTCGATGGGCCGGCGGGATTTGCCCGCGAGGAAATGGGTGCTGGTCGACACCGAGACACTGCTCGCGGATCTTCGGCGGCTCATCAACGAGGTGAGCGCCGGCCGTGCCGTGGAGCAGGTCACCGGCGAGCTGGCGGGCAAGGTGCTGGCCCTCACCGGCGCGCTCGATCACCTCTATGCCCGTCTCGACCAGATCCTCGAGGTCGTCACGGCGATGACCGCGCTGGACTTCGCGCGCAAGCTCGAGGTGCGTGAGGAGGACGACTGGCTGGTCAACGGCGTGGTCATCGGCCTCAACATCATGGGCGACGAGCTGCGTCGTCGCTCCGAGGCGCTGATCGAGGCGCGCGACACGGCGCTGGCGGCGAACCGGGCCAAGAGCGCGTTCCTGGCCAACATGAGCCACGAGCTGCGGACCCCGCTGAACGCGATCATCGGCTACAGCGAGCTGCTGCGGGAGGAGTGCGACGTCGTGCTCGACCGGCTGCAGCTCGCCGACCTCGACAAGATCGTCGGCTCGGGCCGCCACCTGCTCTCGCTGATCAAGGACACCCTCGACCTGTCGAAGATCGAGGCCGGCAAGGTCGAGCTGTCGCTCGAGACCTTCGAGCTCGACCCGGTGATCGACGAGGTCGTCGGCACCGTGCAGCCGCTGCTGCTCGCCCGCGACAACCGCGTCATCGTCGAGCGCGACCCCCAGCTCGGGGAGATCCACACCGACCGGACCAAGCTGCTGCAGATCCTCCTCAACTTGCTCAGCAACGCGATCAAGTTCACCACCCTCGGCACCATTCGCTTCGTCGCCAGGCGCCAGGGCGACCAGCTGACCTTCATGGTCACGGACACCGGCATCGGCATCCCGCGCGACAAGCTGGACGTCATCTTCGGCGCCTTCACCCAGGCCGACGAGGAGACCGCGCGCCGCTTCGGAGGCACCGGCCTCGGGCTGACGATCACCCGCCACTTCTCCGAGATGATGGGCGGCGAGATCGTCGTGAGCAGCGAGATCGGCGCGGGCTCGACCTTCACGCTCACCCTGCCCGCACGGCTCGAGAGCCCCCGCAAGCCGGTCCTGCCGGCCACCGTGCTCACGCCGCGGCTCACCCACCGCGAGCCGGCGTTGCTCGTCAGCGAGGACCCGGCGCTCGTCGAGGCGCTCCTTCAGCTGCTCGCCGGCGCCGGCGTGCCCGCGGTCCCGGTCGCCAGCGGCGACGCCCTGCGCCTGGCGCCGCTGCTGCGCCCCGCGCTGATCATCCTCGACGATCGCCTCGTCAAATCCGAGCTCGCGGCGATCCTGCTCGCGCTGCACGACGACCCCGAGCTCGTGGCGATCCCTCGCTTCATCGTCGGTGAGCCGCCGGCCCAGGCGATCGCGCGCGGGACCGTCGCCCTGCCGCGCCCGCTATGTCGTGAGGCCGTCCTCACCGCGCTCGGCCCCCGCCTGGCCGTCGCCCCGCCGCTCGGCGAGCTGCTGCTCGTGCTCGGCGAGCACGCCCGCGTCGACCTCGTTCGCGGCGCATTCGAGGCCCACCGCTGGCGGGTCCACGAGGCCGCCGATCTCGCGGCCCTCGCCGAGCTGCTGCAGCGCGACGTCCTGGACGCGGTCGTGCTCGACCTCGGACTCGCGCAGGCGCTCGAGCTCGCGGTCCTCGTCCGCCGAAACGCCGGCATCAAACCAGTCGTCTTGATCGGCCTCGGTCATGCCGTTGCATCTGCAGCGGCGGCGGAGGTCTGCACCCGCGTGCTGCCCGGCGGATGGGGCAGCCAGGACCTCGTGCTCGAGACCCTTGCATTCGCGCGCTGCGCCGCCTCCTCGGCCCCCGGCGCATGAACATTCGCCGCGATCGTGATCCTCACATGCGTCGCAAAACCGGATACGCTCGAAGGTAATGCTGCAGGTGTCAGGCGCCGGCAACGGGAGGGGCTTCGTGGGCATACCGACCTCATTCGACATGTGCTTCGCCCCGACGACCCAGCTGGTCTCCGTGGTCCGTCGCTTCGTGATGTCGCTCTACGAGCGCTTGCTGGAGGACCCCGAGATGTCCTCCCAGCTCGGGCTCGCGACCCACGAGTTGCTGGAGAACGCCGTCAAGTACAACATCGACGCCGAGACCATGTTGAGGGTCACGTTGACGCCGCACAGCGAGTCGCTCTCCGACATCGTCGTGACGATCCGGACCCGCAACCGCGCCAGCGCGGAGAACATCCGGATCGCCCAGCATCTCATCACCAAAGTCCGAGAGGCCGAGGACCCGTTCATGTTCTATCAGGAGCTGATCCAGGCCAGCGCCGACGAGGACAACGGCTCCGGCCTCGGCCTCGCCCGCATCCGGGCCGAGACCGAGATGACGATCGACTACAAGGTCGAGGGC
>NZ_JACCSO010000151.1 GCF_013812955.1 Nannocystis sp.
CGTGTGGCCGGCCGCGGCCGGGCTCGCATTCATGGCCATGCCGATCCTGCTGCTGGAGCTCGCGCGGCGCGAGGCGTTCACCGCCGCCAACCCGCTGAGCGTCAGCCTGTGCCTGTGCACGCTGGTGTTCGCCGCCTGCTCGGCCGCGGCCGTCGCCGAGGCCATTCGCGCGGCGGTCGGCCGTTCGCTGGCGCTGCCCGCCCGCCTGGTCCCGAGCGCGGCCGCGTGCGCGTGCTTCGGCATGACGCTGTATTTGCTGCGGCACGGCATCATCGGGCTGCGGATCTGGGCCTGGTAGAGCCGGATCTCGGCGCGGCGCCAGGACCAGCGGCGGCCAGGCGCGAGTGTCCCCTGCATCACGGCTTTGATACACTTTCGTCGATGATCCGCCGACGCGCACGCATCTCGGGCAGATGGCTGCTCTGCGGCGCTCTCGCCGTCCCTGCGTGCCAGGACCGTGCGATCGACGATGCCACGCCCGACGTCCCGGTCGCACGCAGCGAGCCGGAGTCCACCGCCGGTGAGCTCGTCGCACACCCGCCGCCCAGCATACCAGGCGGCGCCGCACCGGTCTCGAAGCCGTCCGTCGTCGCGCCGCCGGTCGTCGCGAAAGCCACGGGCTCCGCGCCCGATGTCAGCGACTCGGAGGGCCCGCTCGACGCCACCGCCGTCGATCGCGGGGTCCTGGTCGTGTGGTCGCGCCACGACCTCGACGCCGACAAGAGCGACGTGCTCGCCGTGCTGCTCGACGATCGCGGCATCGTGCGAGGCGCCCCTCGCCTGGTCCGCCGCACCAGCGGGCAGATCCTCGACCTCGCCGTCCACCGCCGCGACGGGCTCGCCTGGCTCGCCTGGATCGCCCTGGTCGCCGAGGAGCCGCGCCCACGCGCCCTGGTCGCTGCCCTGCAGCTCGAGCCCGACCTGTCGGGCGTGCACCCGCCGATCGTCCTCGATCAGTTCTCCGACGAGAACCTGCTCGCGTGGCCTGACCGCGAGCTGATCCGCGTCCGCGATCTCGCCAGTGGTCACGCCGCGGTCGCTGCCGCCGCCGCCCCCGCTCAATGCATGGACATTGTCACCGAGCGGGCGACGCCTTGCCCCGGCTTCAAGCTCGCGTGGGTGCACCAGGACGGCGCCGTCATCCGTGCCGGTCACGCCGGCGCCGACGGTGGCGATCCCGGTGTCGGTTCGCTGATCGACCTCGGCACCGGCGTGCTCTTCGACACCTGGGCCTGGCACGGCGGCGCCACGTTCTCGACCATGTTCGCGGCCTACGACCAAACCGTCGGCGCCGCCCCGCTCGACATCGTGCACTGCCGCCCCCCGTTCACCCGCATGTGGACCGGCACCCGGCTCGCCACCCTGTGCCCGTACGAGTCCGCCGACGAGGGCCAGCGTTGCAAGCACAACGGCTTCGCCGAGGCGGACGGCGAGTGTCAGCGCGTCCACGTCATCGGCCTCGACAACCGCAGCGTCACCCCGCGCCGGCCCAATCCCATCCCTCCGATGACCTCCCTCCGGGAGCGCTGCGTCGGCGGTCGCCCCGTCGTCGACGTGCGCTGGCCCGGCGGCAAGCTCCTCATCGACCCGCGAGCCCCGGGCGCTTCGCTCGACCTCTCCGTCGGCGCCTGGACCGGACGCCACGCGATCACGGTCAACCCCGATGGCACCCGCGAGCGGTGGAACTGCAGGCCGGGAGACTTCGAGCTCGACGGGAAGCCCGACGGCCACGACCCGTTCCCGCGCGACGACCCGTTCCCGCGCGACCCCCAAGATCCGCGTCCCGTGCCCGCGGCCGCGCTTCCATGACGCCGCGGCCGCGCCTCGTACGCGCGCGACTCAGTGGCACTGCCAGAATTGCGTGTCCGTGAACGCGTACATGACCCCGCAGTCGCCGAGGTTGACATTGGCGAACGACTCGTCGAACTGCAGCAGGAACCCACCGTCGTCGTGCTCCTCGCCCTGCAGCCAGATCGGCGACCCGCCGGCCCGCGCCGACGCCCCGTAGATCGCGCTGCCGAGATGGACGCCCACCAGTTCCTCGCCCGCCTCTGCGCCCTGGCCTAAGCCGCCTGGCTTCCACATGACCCGCTATTACGGTGTGTTCGCCAGTCACCATCGCCTGCGCGAGCGCGTCATCCCCAGGCCCGCCGCACCGCCGCCGCCACAGCTCGCGCTGGACTTCGCCCGCCCCGGCGACCCCGCCGAATCCACGCCCACGTCCACGCCCCGACCCCGACGCATCGCGTGGGCCCAGCTCCTCGCCCGAGTCTTCGCGCTCGACGGCACCCGCTGCCGAACATGTGGCGGCCGCATGCGCGTCCACGAGGTCGTCTCCGACGCCGACGCCATCGCCCGCATCCTCCACGGCGCCCGCGCCTTCTCCTCCCGGCCAGCTCCTGTTGCTCCCCTGACCACGCGCCCCACGGGCGACGTGTTCACCCTCCTGCGCCCGCCCGTCGTCGTCGCTGCCTTTCTCGAGCCCTTGGCCGGGCGCCTCGACATGCTCGCGCTTCCCCTCGCGCCCAGGACTGTGCCAAAATCTCCTGACCGCGGGTTCACCGCCGCTCACCGGGCTGCTCCGTACTCACCCTCGCGCCCAAATTCCCAATTCAAATCCCTTAAGCGCCGTTGCCGTTCTTTTCGAGGCTGATCACGAGCCGTTCCCTCCCGTGGCGGGCACTGAGGAATTCTTGGCCGCGCGATCGTATGGCGGTCCCGCGCTCGCTTGCAAGCAGACGGCTGGCTTGCCGCACCGTTACTGCGGCCTTAGTCCACGGACCACCCAAGGAGCTGAAACGACATGGTCACGCTTTACAGCACGCCTCTCTCGGCCAACGGCCGCAAAGCGCTCGCGGTCAGCCTTCACCTCCGTATCGATCCCAAGGTCGTCGTAGTCAACGTCTACAAAGGCGAAGGCCGCGCGAACGACTACCTCACCGTGAACCCGCAAGGCAAAGTGCCGTCGCTGGTCGATGGCAGCCTGATGCTGTGGGAGTCGAACGCGATCCTGCAGTACCTGGCCGAGGCGTACGGCGGCTACAAGCTGTGGTCACAAGACGAAAAGCGCCGCGCCGATCTCTCGCGGTGGCTGTTCTGGGAGTCGTCGCACTGGCAGCCGGTGCTCACGAACGTGATGCGCCCGGTGGTCGCGCAGAAGCTCGGCCTTGCGCCAGCATCACCGCGCGCACAAGCCGATTGGACCGACGCGCAGTTTCGCAGCGTTGCCGAGCTGCTCGATATCCAGCTGAGCGATCGCCCGTTCATCGGCGGCCTGGAGCTGACCATCGCCGACTTCTCGATCGCCGGCATGATGACCTACGCGCGCGCGTGCGACTTCCCGTTCCAGACCTACCCGAACATCGCCAAGTGGTACGCGCGCATCGAGGCGCTGCCGGCTTGGCAAAAGACCGCGACCATGCCGTGGTCCGGTTCGGACCCGGCGTAGCGCGGAGCACGACCGAGCGCCTGGTTACTGTTGAATCGTCGCCGGGTCGATGCAGACCTGCACGTTGGTCAGCAGCTGGCTGTTCGCGCAGATGTCGCCGCCGGTGCACTTCGAGTCCTGTTCGTGACACGCGATGCGCTGGTTGCCGCTCGACTGGCAGCTCGTCGCGCACACGAAGCCATCGTAGCCCGCGCCGTTCTGGGAGAGCGTGCCGCAGCACACCTCGCCGTCGCCGCAGTCCTCTGGCCCATCGCAAAACGCTTCCATCGCGGCGCAGTTGTTCAAGCCGCATGAGCATGGCTCGTCCACGCCGATGCACGTATCGGGCTCCAAGCTGCGCGCGCCTCGTGGGTGCCCGGGAGCTCACAGACCCCGGCAATACAGCTGGAATCGACGCACAGGTCGCTCGCCTCGCCGCAGGACTCGCCCTGCGCGCGCGGCCGCTGGCACTGCCCGCACGCCTCGCCGAAGGCGCTGCAATAATATCCGCTGTCGCACTGGACCTGGGCGAAGCAGGGAGCGCCGGGCGGCGCGCTGCCGTGGCGGTCGTGGTTCGGGTACAGCATATCGGGCCCGTAGCCGATACAATCCGGGTAGGCGACGCTCAACGTACAGGGGCCGGTGAGCCGGTCGGCGCAGGCGGTGATGTCGGCGATCTCGAGCAGCGCGCCCGGTGCCGTGCAGTGCGCGCAAGATACCGAGAAGTGCTAGCCTCAATTTCTCACGAGGGGTAGAGCCGACCCCCTCGTGAGCGCCGATGCGAGTCGAGTCCGCGGCCGTGTGGCTCGGCCCGCCGGCGTCCGCCGGTGCGCGGAGTAGGAGGAGCAGGCTCCTCAAATCGGCGCGAGATCGCGCTGTAAGGGTCCATACAGTCTTTGCATGTAGTGTAGAGGCGTCTGTCTCAAAGGACAGACCGATCCGACTGCGCCGCGTCCGGGCCGCTTCGCTAAGGCCGATGAGGCTGCTGAGCTCAGGCCGCTGGGAGCTGTTCACGGATGTTTGCGAGGATCCGGGCGAAGAGCTCCTGGAGCGGGAAGACGCTGCTGAGCGAGACGTACACGCGGCGCACCGAGACTTTGACGACGGCGCCGATCTTGAGCAGCCGGCAGCGGATCGTGGAGACCTGCGCACGGCCCAGCGCAGTGCCGCAAAGGGCGAGCCGGCGCAGGTCGTGCAGGATCAGGTAGGCGATGGACGAGAACCACAGGCGCAGCTGGTTGCCGCGGAGCGTGTGCGTGCTGGTGCGGTCGGCGAAGAGGCCGAGCTGCTGCTCCTTGATGCGGTTCTCATCTCGCCGCGGGCGCAGTACAGGTCCTCGTAGAGCGCCTGGGCGGGCCATTCCTCGGAGGAGAGGGTCGTGGCCACGAAGCGGGGATTTTCCTTGTCGGTGATGTACTCGGCCTTGCCGACCACGCGTCGCTCGCGGGTCCACGAGTCGCGGGTCTTGTAGCGGAAGTCCTTGAAGACGCGGGCCTTCTCGCCGGTGTGCGCGTGCTCGGCCTTGGCGGCGGCCATCTCGTCAGCGATCTCGGCGCTCAGGCGGGAGTTCTTCGCCAGGCCGAGGATGTAGTCGATGCCGCCGGCCTCGCACCACGCCATGATCTCGTCGTTGCAGAAGCCAGAGTCGCCGCGGACGATGATCCGCACGTCGGGCCAGCGCGCCAGGATCTGGGCGACGATCCGCTCGAGCTCCTCGACCGCCTGCTTGCCCGGCGCGACGTCGGCCGTGTTCAAAGCGGCGCCGAGCAGAAACTCGCCGCAGAAGACGTACAGCGGCAGGTAGCAGTAATGACCGTAGAACCCGTGAAAGTGGCGGCCCTCCTGCTCGCCGTGGATCGGGTCATCGGTCGCGTCGAGATCGAGGATGATCTCCTTCGGCGGCTCGTCGTCGCGCGCATCGAGGAAGTGCGTGACAAACAGCCGCTCGATGGCGTGGTCGTCGTAGCTGATCTTCTTGTAGCGCTCGGCGCCATCGACGATCGGCGCGGCCAGCTCCAGGCGGTTGAGGGTGCTCTTGCCGGCGAGCGCGTGGCCCCGGTCGCGCTCCCGCTTGCGGTCCTCGCCGGTCACATCCGTCTTGCCGACGGCCAACGCAAGCAGCGCGTCGTCGCGGAGCCGCTCGTGGTCGTTGAGGTCCTCGTAGCCGCAGATGATGCCGAGCACCCGCTGCGCCAGCAGCTCCTCGACGGTGTGCTCGATGCGGTCCGGATCGCGGTGATCCGTGAAGCAGGCAGCGAACTGCCGAATCACACCTGAGCGCATGGTCAGCTCTCGCAGCAGGGCCAGGCCACCGTCCGAGGTGACCCGCCCGCCGTCGAACGCGGCCTCCACCCGGCGTCGTCCGTCCGGTTGAAATTCGAGCCGCTCCGCGTTACACCCTGTCGCGTTCCGGCCGTGCTCCTCGTCTTGGGATTGTCGTTTCACACCGGGTTCTAACCGGGGAAGTACGGCCGGAATTCCTTACCTTGGTGAGAAATTCGGGCTAGGTGCGTGGACGGGGCGGCCAGTGCGCGCCCTATGGCGCCGCGCTGTGCGAGTGAACGCGGCCGGCGGGCGCTAAAAGCGAACCTGGAGCCCGCCCTGCCACCCGCCGTAGGGGGTCCGCGACACCATCGGGGTGATGCGGCGCTCCTGCAGGGCGCTCTGGAAGGCCGTCCGTCGCTGGATCCCCCTGGAGATCATCGGGATGCCGCCGCCGAGGGCGCCTCCGCCGATGACCAGCATTGGCAGGTGGAGATAGGTGCACGACGGGCACAGGGCGACGAACACGATCCCGGTGAGGAAGACTGGTACGCCCAGGGTGGTAAGGACGCTGCCGCCGATGATCATTCCGGTGCCGGTCTTGGTCGGGATCGGCGGCGGGACGTAGGCGCGCAGCGACGACACCCCGCTCTTGGCGATCACGAGGACCTGCCCGTCAATGCCGTTGATGAGGGTGAAGGTGTCGGTCTGCACGGCGCCGACATGGCCACGGAGGGTCTTGCCGCCCTTGAGCTCGACGATGACGTCGAAGCCGTCGACGCCCTCCCAGGCGGCGTCGGCCACGGTGCTATTTAATAAGGGGTCGAGCGCCTGGGGCGGCGGCGGGGTCACGGCGGGCGCGGGCTCGGGTGCGGCCACCGGCGTCGACTCGGCCGCGGCCGCGGGGGTCGGTACGGACTCCGTTGGCCGCTGGGCCGGCGCCTGGACGGGCGGTGAAGGGGTCGCGGGCGCCAGAACGAGGGCGTCGGCGTGGGTCGGCAGGGCGAGGGCGAGGCAGCCGGCGAGCACCTGGGCCGTGCGCCGGAGCCCGCGGATCGGCGGCGGGACGCTGGCGATCCAGCCGAAGGTCGTCGGCCGCACGCTCCAGCACTCGAGGTCGGGGAGGCTGTGGTCGTACCCCGGGGCCGGGATCCCGAACTCGGGGTGTTGCAAGAAGATCACGAGCGGGCCGTCAGGGTCGGCCGGGCGCGTGCCGGGCAGCACGCCGAGCTCTTCCTCAAGGTGCGACGGAGGGCGCGACGGAGGAGGCGACGGAGGGCCTGCGGCCGGCGTCGACGAGCGCAGGAACGCCCCGACGTCGGGCGGCGCGAGCGACTCGGAGGTCGCCGTGTCGTCGCGGAATCGGAGGTGGAGCGCAGCGGGCTCGAGCACCATGCCGGGAGCGTATCACCGCCGGTCGAAAATGTCGGCAACCGTCTTGGCCTCGACGGCCGCCTGGCGCTCGACGACCATGGGGCGCAGCGCTCGATCGACGGCGTTGAGCCGGTCGATGAAGCTCGCGGTCAGCGGCTGGCCGGCGTCGATGCAGGCGTGGAGCTCGTCGAAGACCTCCAGATGGCGAGGGTCGACGCCGTCGGCGAGGGCGCTGTCGGCCTCGCCGATCGGCTCGCGCTTGCGCTCGGGGCGGACGACCCGGGCGGCCGCGGCCGGGTCGCCGCGACCGATCCAGGCCAGCACCTCGGCGGCCACCCGCTCCGGGTCGCGGAGGAAGCTGTCGTAGGAGACGACGTGGGCCGGGTAGCCGCGGATCGCCAGGTCGCGGATCAGCCCGAAGTTGGAGCACCACCACTCGAGCGCCGGCGGAAGCGCGGCGTCCTCGATCCCGACCCGGCGGATCGAGGCGACGTATTAGCGCCAGCCGCGGACGGTGGCGATGCAACGATCGAGGAAGGCGACGTCGCTGCGGATGAGCCCGGGGATGAAGATCTTGACCGCGTGGTCGCGGGTCTGGTGGGGCGCCAGGTAGGCGCCGGTCAGCGGGTGAGGGTTGGTCCGATAATTGATGCCGATCATCAGCTCGGACTCGAAGAAGCCGTCGGGGTTGGCGTCGCGGAGCAGCTCGCCCCAGCCGGCGGGGAAGCGCTCGCCGATGTACGGGATGCCGGCCGCGACCAGCACGTGCATCCACATCGACGTGCCGGAGCGCTTCGTACCGGTGACGACGATCATGTGGCGGGTCTGGCCTCGGACTCAGATCACAGCGTGCGCAGATAAGCCGCCATCGCGGCGATGTCGGCCTCCGGCGCGGGGGTCGAGCGGGTGGTCGTGACCATGTCGCGCACGGCCGCCTCGAGGGTCGGGGCGCGACCGTCGTGCATGAACGGCGGGTGGAGTGAGATCCGGCGCAGGGTCGGGACCTGCTTGTCCGCGCCGGCGATGCGCTCGGTCCGCTGGCCGCCGAGGGCCGGCCCGTCGTGGCACTTCTTGCAGCCGTAGTCGGCGAAGAGGGCCTCGCCGGCGGCCACGATCGTCGGATCGGCGACGTCGCTGGCAGCGGCCGGCCGCTGCTGCTCGAACATCCACCGGGTGAACGAGTCGCCGCGCGCCGGGGACTGGCGCTTGCCGCCCATCCGGTGGGCGAGCACCTCGGCCATCAGCACGCCGAAGTCGGGCATGTCGCCGTCCCAGTGGTAGGGCGCGGTGTCGACGAGGCCGACGTCGAGCGCCTGGGTGCGGCGGGGGCCCAGGTCTTTAAAATCCCAGATGTGGCCGTCGTCGGTGCCCTCGGGGTGGCACGAGGCGCAGCTCAGCCCCGAGTCGGTGGCGCGGTGGAAGATCTCGTGGCCGGTGTCGAAGCGCGGCTCGCCCGCGAGGGCGATGGTCTCGAGGGCGCCGCCGGGCGCCTCCTCCATCACCATGATGCGCGCGGGCTCGCGGCTCTGCATCACCAGGCGGCCGCTCGCGGCGAAGGCGACCGCGGTGACCTGGCCGTAGTCGGTGGCGTCGTCGGTCGGGTTGCAGCTGACGCCGCCGTCGGGCCTGGGGTCGACCTGTACCGAGGGCCGGTTGACCGCCGGGAAGCTGTCGAGCTCGTTGCGGCTGCTGCGCTTGTCGGACTTCTCGACCCGATCCTCGGGCCGGATGACGCCGGGGACCGCCATCGCCATCCAACGGCCGTCCGGCGAGAACGCGGCGTCCACCGTCAGGTTCGAGTCGGTGAGCGGGGTGGTCGTGATGCGGCCCTTGGCGATGGTCGTGATCGCGGCGTTGACGATCCCGAGCTGGCAGAAGCCGCCGCCGCCGCCGTAGGGCGCGCTGTCCTCGAGGTCGTCGGGCTCGGGGTCGATCGGCACCGGCCGCGTGCTCTCCATCTGGTGGAGGATCGCTATGTCGCCGGCGCCGGTGACCCAGGTCCGCCAGGCGACGTGGGGGACATCGCCGTCGAGGTGTGGGATCTCGAGCCGGGAGCCGTCGAGGCCGATGATCGCCGCCGAGCGGAACAGCGAGACCTTGACCTCGCCGTCGACGATCACGACGTCGCGGAGGTCGGGCTCGAGCTCGCGGCGCTCGAGCACCTCGCCGGCCTCGGTGAGGTGGAGCAGCGAGCCGCCGGCGCAGGCGACGTAGAGCGAGGCGTCGGCGTCGTGGAAGGCGATGCCCCGGGGCTCGAGGCAGACGGCGTGGCGGGCGGTGACGGTGCCGGCGACGGGATCGATCGTGGCGATCGCCCCGGCCCCGCGGAGGACGACGTGGGCCTGGCCGTTGCTGCCGAGGACGACGCGCTGCGGCTGATCGCCGGGGGCGAGGGCGATGGTGTGGAGGACCTGGTGAGCGTCGAGGTCGACGATGTGCACGAGGTCGCGGTCGGGGTCGGCCGCGATCGCCAGGCTGTCGTCGGCGGTCAGCGTCAGCGTGCCGCCGAGGATCGGCGCCGGTCGGACCCGGGCCTCGATGGGCGGCGTGTTGTCGAGCGGATCGAGGTCGATGGCGTCCTGGCAGCCGACCAAAACGAGCGAAGACACGGCGAGCAAGCGAAAGTAAGTCATGGCATCCCTCTCCGATCACGGGCGGAGCGGCGCGGCTTTGCCGGACCGACCCCAACATCGAAGTGTAGCCCAACCGCGAAGCCGACGCGGTAGGGAATGCGCTCCCAGACCTCGACTCCCCGGCTGGAATAGGTCCGGGTGCGGACGCTGAAGCCCTGAAGAAGGGCGAGGCTGAGCCCCACCTGTCCGGCTGTCCAGCCGAACCGGAGGGGGAGCTGAAAGTCGGGGTCGACCCTATGGATTATCCCCAGATCGGTCGCCGCCCGGTGCACGAGGATGCCGGCGGTGAGGCCGACGCTGCCGAACAACGAACCCTTGCCGAGGCGCCGCCGGGCCACGAAGCCGCCGCCGATCGGGAAGTCGTTGACGCCCACAAAATTGCGGTCGGGAGCGACGAACACGCCGGCGTGAAAGGTCCCGGAGAAACCCTGCAGGCGCCCGACCTCGACGCTGGCGAGGATCAGCGCCTCGGCGGTCCGGATCCGCCACACCGGGCCGACCAGCAGCTCGAGGCGGACCACCCGGAGCGCCCGCGGATCGGGGCGCTCTGGCGTCAGCGAGGGCCCGGACCCGACGATCGGCGATGACCCGACGGGGGCAGGAGCGCGCGGGTCAGCGCCCTGGTCCGGGCGGAGCGGCCCGCCTGGCGCGGCTGGGCGCCCGTTCAGCGGCGCGACGCCCTGGACCGGCAACCACAACGCCGTTCCCGGTGGGGCACGTCGTTCCGAGCTGGGAGCGCGGAGCGGGGCGACGCCGTCATCGGGCAAGGACGACGCGGGCGCGGGCGCGGGCGGTAGCGACCGGCTCCCGGCGCGCAGGGGCGCGGCGGCGTCGGGCGGGAGA
>NZ_JACCSO010000159.1 GCF_013812955.1 Nannocystis sp.
GCCTGAACGGGATCAGCCTCAACGGGATCAGCCTCAACGGGATCAGCCTCAACGGCTCGAGCCTCGGCGGCTGGATGAAGTACAAGGGCAAGAGCTTCTGGCGCGACGGTGACGACCTGGTCGGCGCCGAGTTTCGCCTCTCGGCCGAGGGCGTCGACGCCAACAACGAGCCCGGCGTCGCACCGATCGTCCTCCGCATCAACGATGTCTACGAGGACGAGGACTACGACGACATTCTCTACTACGACCTGTCCTTCAAGCACGAGGGCAGCAAGGAGTGGACCCCGCTCTGCGTCGACGAGAACAACGAGCCGCTGCCCGTCATCCCGCTGCGCAGCTACTGGAACGAGGAGACCGGCGACCGCATCGACGACGCCAACGTCGTCACCTTCGCCTGTACCAGCGGCGTGCTGGCGCACTGCACCCAGTGGGGCTACCGCCCGTGGGCGGAGTCGACGCAGTGTGACAAGTGGGAGAAGGGCAAGAAGAACTGCGATGACGTGTCGCTGCGCGACTACCACCAGGCCTGCACCCGCATGGCCCGCGCCGACTACTGCGGCGACGGCACGACCTGGACCGTGGCCGGCACCCCGATCGACATCTCCGACCACCTGAGCCCGCAGATCGAGAAGGCGGAGACCAAGTGGCCGATCGAGGCCGAGTGGAACCCGAACGGCGCCTACTGCCTCAAGGACATCCGCCAGCAGCAGTGGAAGGCCCAGGGCCTGTACCCGAAGTGCCCCAAGCCGCTGGCCAAGAAGAAGGACGACTGCGGCTCGCTGGACGACCACCGCGCGCTGCTCATCAGCCAGTTCGAGCCGTTGAAGAAGAAGAAGTAAGCGGCCGCCCCGGACGGCTCAAACTCGTGGCCGGGCGCTCAGGCGTCCGGCCATCGCCGTTTGCGGGGCGCAAGTGCGCGCGCCGTCGTCGCCAGCGGGCAGGCGGCCCGTGGTGTAACCTCGGCTCGCCATGCCGACCGTCGAGTTCGAGCGCGAGAAGACGGTGGAGGTCACCGACCCGGACCTCACGCTGCTGGAGATCGCCCGGGAGGCCGGGATCCCGCACGCCTCGGCCTGCGGCGGCAACGGGCGCTGCTCGACCTGTCGCGTGGTGATCCTCGAGCACCCGGAGAACTGCGAGCCGCGCAACGCCGTCGAGGCCCGGCTGGCCCGCGCCAAGGGCTTCGAGGACAACATCCGCCTGGCCTGCCAGACCTGCATCACCGGACCGGTGAAGCTGCGCCGGCTGGTGATCGACGAGGAGGACCTGCAGATCGCCCAGGACGGCACGCCGCAGACGACCGGCAAGGACCGGCAGCTGGTGCTGCTGTTCAGCGACATCCGCAACTTCACGCCCTTCGCCGAGAGTCACCTGCCCTACGACGTGATCCACATCCTCGGGCGCTACTTTCGTAAGGTCGGCGAGCCGGTGCTGCGCCACAGCGGCTACATCGACAAGTACATGGGCGACGGCATCATGGCGATCTTCGGGCTCGAGCGGGCCACCGCGGCCGAGGCCTGCCTCGACGCCGTGGCCGCGGCCCTGGGCATGCTCGAGAGTCTAAAGGACCTGAACGCGTACCTCAGCAAGCAGTTCGACACCGAGTTTCGCATCGGCATCGGCGTCCACGTCGGCTCGGTCATCATCGGCGAGATGGGCCACCCACAGAAGATGCAGTTCACGGCCATCGGCGACGCCGTCAACATCGCCAGCCGCATCGAGTCGGCGACCAAGGAGCTGCACGTGTCGCTCCTGGTGTCCGAGCAGGTCCAGGCGCTGCTCGGCGACGCGGCCCAATATGGCGTGTCCGGCCGCGTCAACCTGAAGGGCAAGAGCGGCGAGCACCTGCTGTACGAGGTCACCGGCCTGAACGTCGAGGTCCCCGAGACCGAACCACTGCCCGGCGCCCGCACGCCGGTGCCATGATCCGCTGATGCGTTGATGCGCGGATCCGCGGATCCGCTGATCATGTGGCGCCGGATCGCCGGCACCGTCGATGGATCCTCAGCCGGCTGCGGCGCGCGGGGGCGGCTTGACCGGCTTGCTCGGCTTGACCGGCTTGCCCGGTTTGCTCGGGGTCTGCAGCTGATGCCACGCCGCGAGCACGGCGGCCTCGCGCTCGCGGGTGATGCCGGCGCGCAGCTTGGCCTGGCGCTCGGGCGGCAGCGTCGCCCACCAGTCGAGGGTGGCCTTCACCGTGTCCTCGAGCGTTCGATATGTCAGACCCTTGGCGATGGCTCTGGCGCTGCTGCTGCTGGTCATGCCGATGCCGTCCTCGATCGGCGGGACCCACACCGGCATGTCGCTCCACGGGGCGATCTTCTGGGCCTCGAGGAAGTCGAGCGGGGCCCAGGTGAAGCGCGCGTCGCTGCCGGAGACGGTCTTGCAGGTCTCGAGCAGGGCGCCGATGCCGATCGGCTGGGCGGGGCCGTTGGCGTTGAATACGCCGACCGTGCCGCGCTCGAGCGTGGTGAGGATGAAGTCGGCGAGGTCGCGTACATCGATGTACTGGACCGGGTCGGAGGGGTCGCCAGGGGCGAGCACCTCGCCGCCCTGGGCGATGCGCGCGGGCCAGTAGGTGAAGCGGTCGGAGGGGTCGCCGGGCCCGACGATCAGGCCGGGACGGATGCTGGTGGTCCGGCCGGGCAGCACCGACTCCACGGCCTGCTCGCAGAGGGCCTTGAGCGCGCCGTAGTTGGGCAGCACGTCCTCGGAGGTGGGGTCGCTCATGGTCGCGATCGGGTGCGTCTCATCCATGCCCGGGGTGGTGGTGTTGGCATAGACCGAGATCGAGGACACGAACACGTACTGGCGCACGTGCGGGGCCAGCAGCTCGGCGGAGGCGCGCGCGACCCGGGGCACATAGCCGGAGGTGTCGATCACGGCGTCCCAGCTGCGACCCTGCAGGGCGCGCAGGTCGCCGTCGCGATTGCCGCGCAGCTTCTCGACGTCGGGGAAGAGGTTCGGCCGGGTCTTGCCGCGGTTGAAGAGGGTTGGGGTGTGGCCGCGCTGCATCATGGCCTCGACCAGGTGCGGGCCGAGGAAGCCGGTGCCGCCGAGCACGAGGATCTTGAGGCGCTCGCCGCCGAGCAGCACCGGTTCGGGCGCCAGCGCGAGGCCAGGGCCGGCGGCGGTCGGCGCGGGTGCGGGCGTGCGGGTCTCCGCTGCCGGGTCGCTCGCCTTGCGGCACGCGGCCATCCCGGCGAGCGCGGCCAGAGTTCGCATGAAGTGTCGTCGCTGGATCGTCACGTGTGTCCTCCACTACTGCGCCGGCACCTGCTTCGCAAGCGGGCGTCGTCCTGGGACCCGGGGCCATGCCCCCGGGTTTCAGCGCCCGCTCGCGGCGCCCGCACGTCGCCGCAGAACCGTGTCCGGCGGCCCGCGACGTACACTCGCGGGGCATGACCCGCCCGCTTGCACCGCCCTGGGACCTGGCTCCGGGGACAGATCCTTCAGAGACCGCCGCGAGCACATCGAGCACTGCGAGCGCCTCCACTTCCTCCGCTTCCTCCACTTCCTCCGCTTCCTCATGGCGTCGGCTGCGGAGGCTGGTGCCGGTGGAGCCGCACGAGGTCGCGGCGATGCTGTGGTCGGCGGCTCTGTTCTTCACCGTGCTGTGTAGCTACTACGTGCTCCGGCCGCTGCGCGAGTCGCTGGGCCTCGCCGGCGGGGTGAAGTCGCTGCCGTGGATGTTCACGGCGACCTTCGTGGCGATGCTGCTGGCGGTGCCGTTGTTCTCGTGGGTGGTCGCCCGCTGGCCGCGGCAGGTCTTCATTCCGCTGGTCTACCGCGGCTTCGCGGTGATGCTGCTCGGCTTCTTCGCGCTGCTGCAATGGGTGAGCGGCGAGGCGCTGTTGATGATCGCGCGGGTGTTTTACGTGTGGGTCGCGGTGTTCGCCCTGTTCGTGGTCTCGGTGTTCTGGGGCTACATGGCGGACCTGTGGCGGCGCGAGCAGGGCGAGCGATTGTTCGGCTTCATCGCCGCGGGCGGGACCGCGGGCGCGCTGGTCGGGCCGCTGCTGACGGGCTTGCTCGCGCCGCGGATCGGCGCCGCGTACCTCGTGCTGTTGTCGGTGCTGGGCCTCGAGATCGCGGCGCGCTGCGTCGGCCGACTGGGCCGGGTCGCGGCCGGGGTCGGGCTCGGGGCCGCGGGCGCCGGGCATCAGCCGGGCGCCGAGATGGCG
>NZ_JACCSO010000177.1 GCF_013812955.1 Nannocystis sp.
GTCTGGCGGCGCACGGACTCCGGGACGTGGCGGTCGAGCACGATGCCGCGACCGGTCGCGCGGTCCATGACGACGTAGATCGCCTCCCAGGGGAAGGTGCAACGCGTGACCATGCCGCCGAAGGATAGGTTGGCGGCGAGCCCGGTCTGTCCAAAGGTCAGGTCGAGCGGGTAGCTCGAGTCGAGGTCGATGATGAGCCGCTCTTTCCACTGCTGCCGGATCTCCTCCGGGCAAACAACGGTCGCATGGGTCGCGTTCACGTGAAGACGTGGACAGCGGCCGGCCGCGTAGAGCGACTCGATAACACTTTGGACCGGGTGGACCATAAGCCCAGCGAAGCTAGCCGAAGTCGCCGGCCCTGGCGAGGACCTTCGTTCCCGGGGAAGCAGCCGCAACCGGGCCGTGGAGGCGTGGCGCGCGACTTGAGCCCTGACTCACACCGCGGCCGGTCGGCGGGCGCGGCGGCAGGGCCCCTCCCGCTTGCCTCCGCCGCGGGAGCGCATGCTAAAGTCCCATTGCCTGCGTATGAAGCTCAACCACCACTGCGCCTCCTGCTCGACCCATGCAGCCGGCACCCATGGTGTCGACGTGAAGCCAGCATCGACGGGATTCTTCGTGTTGTCGCTGTCGCTGACGCTGCTGCTGTGCGGGCTGATCACCACCGGGGTGATCCCGCTGCGCTTCTGGTGAACTCCAGCGGCTAGCTGAAAGCATCGAGGCCGGTGATGGCCCGGCCGAGCGCGAGGGTGTGGATCTCGTGGGTGCCCTCGTAGGTGAAGACGGTCTCGAGGTTACACATGTGACGCATCACGTGGTACTCGCCCATGATGCCGTTGCCGCCGAACATCGAGCGGGCGGTGCGGGCGGCCTCCAGGGCCATGCGCACGTTGTCTCGCTTGAGATAGGAGACCTGCACCGGGCTGAGCTGGCCGTCCTGCTTGAGGCGGCCGAAGTGGTAGGCGAGCAGCAGGCCCTTGCCGATCTCGTTGTGGATCTCGACCAGCTTCTGCTGGGTCAGCTGGAAGCCGGCGAGCGGCTTGCCGAACTGCACGCGATCGAGGGTGTAGCTGCGGGCTCGCTCGTAGACGCTCATCGCCGCCCCGAGCGCGCCCCAGCCGATGCCGTAGCGGGCCTGGGTGAGGCAGCTGAGCGGCCCCTTGAGGCCGGAGACGCCGGGCAGCAGGTTGGCGACCGGGACGCGGACCTCGTCGAGCACGATCTCACCGGTGATCGAGGCGCGCAGGCTGAGCTTGCCCTTGGTCTCCGGTGTGGCGAGTCCGGGCATGCCGCGCTCGACCAGGAAGCCGCGCACGACCGGGGTCTCGCTGCCGAACTCGAGGGTCTTGGCCCACACGACCATGACGTCGGCGATCGGGCTGTTGGTGATCCAGAACTTTTGCCCGGAGAGA
The DNA here is from genome assembly GCF_013812955.1 of Nannocystis sp. GTDB lineage: Bacteria > Myxococcota_A > Polyangia > Nannocystales > Nannocystaceae > Nannocystis. The sequence continues at coordinate 1,410 of NZ_JACCSO010000177.1, forward strand.
AAATAGTCGCCGCCGGCCTCGCGCTGGCGAGCATGCGTGCGCATGGACCCCGGGTCGCTGCCGGAGTTCGGCTCGGTCAAGCCGAAGGCGCCGATGATCTGACCGCGGGCCATGCCGGGCAGGAAGCGCTCGCGCTGCTCCTCGCTGCCGAACGCGTGGATCGGGTACATCGCCAGCGCCGACTGCACCGAGCAGAAGCTGCGGATGCCGCTGTCCTGGCGCTCGAGCTCGATCATCGTCAGGCCGTAGGCGACCGGGCTCATGCCGGCGCAGCCGTAGCCGGTCAGCGGGGCCCCGAGGAAGCCCATCTCCGCGAACTCGGCGATCAGCTCGCGCGGGAAGGTCGCCTTCTCGTAGTGGTGCTCGATCACCGGGGCGACCCGCCGCTCGCAGAACTCGCGCGCGGTCGACCAGACCAGCCGCTCCTCGTCGCTCAGCAGGTGGTCGATGCTCAGGAGGTACGGCACGCCGCTCATGAGCGCCGATTTACCACGACGCAGGGCCAGCGCGGCGGGGTCGCCGGACGGCGACGAGGTCTGATTCCATGGGCTAGCGCACGTTTGTTGCGGGAGCAGCGGTGGCCGTGCGCGGCTCGGCCAGGCTCAGCGCCACGAGGGCCAGCAGGCCGAGGTTACGCAGCAGGTGCAACGGGCGCACGGGATCGCCGGCGGTCTCGGCTGCATTGGTCACATCGGCGCCGCCGAAGCAGCCGCAGGAGACGTCGAGGCCGCGCGCCAGGCTGGTCGCCAGCAGGGCGGTGAAGCCGAGCAGGAGGGCGCCGAGCAGGAGGGCGCCGCCGCGGCGCCAGGGGCTCAGCAGGGCGAGCGCGCCGACCAGCTCCAGCGCCGGCACGATGGTCGCCACGAGGTTGACCAGAGCGTCGGGGAAGGCGCGATAGTTGGCGATCGCCGCGGCGAAGCCGGCCGGGTCGGCGAGCTTGGGCGCCGCCGCGGCCAGGAACACCCCGGCGAGCACCAGCCGCGCCGGCCAGGCCGCGCGCCGCCACAAGGATGGCTGCGAGGACATGTCCCCAGGACCAGGATGAGCGTTCATCGGACCCCTCCGTCGATCAGGCTCTCCATCGGCTCGGGCTCGAAGGCCTGCTCCACGGGCGCCTCGCCGGCGCTGCACTGCGCGGCCGGGGCGGCGAGCAGCGGCAGACCCGGCCGCAGCGTGAGGTGGACGAGCCCGAGGACCACGCCCACGGCGGTCAACACAGCGAGCTCACGCAGGTCGTTACGGGTGATCACGGCGAAGGCTTCCGAGGGTAGCACCGGCCGGGCGCGGCCTGCGATCCGGTGCTGTGCGAAGAACCGGGTGCGCCGACCCGGCATTCCCTGGCGGTGAATTCGCGGCGAATTTGCGAGCGTGCGGGGAGGCGGTGTTAGGCTGCGCGCCGGGCCCAGAAGCGCGCACGGCAGCCCGGGGCGTCGCCGAATTCGCCGTCGGCCCGAGGATCCACCGTCATGACCGACTGCACTCGTTCACTCAGGCGCTCGTGCCTGTCATCGTCGTTCGCCGCGCTGCTCGGCCTCGCTCTGACGCTCGAGGCTCGCTCCGCGGAGGCGGCGCCCGGCGTGAGCGTGGGCGGCCAGGTCGGTACGCAGGGAGCGCAGGGCAGCGCGAGCAGCACCGGCAAGAAGAAGGGCTTCAAGTGGCCCGACCGGATCATGGGCGGCAACGCGATCACGGCGCTGCTGCCGGTGCAGATCGGCTTCGTCAGCTATCTGCCGCGCGTGCGCATCGGCTTCCAGTACGAGCGCCAGCTCTACAAGTCTCACTGGGCGTACATCGGCGTCGCGGGGCTGCTCGACCGCGCCGGCTGGGACAACTTCAGGCTCGACAAGTGTGGCCTCGAGACCGTCGCGGGCGCCTGCAACCGTGGCACCGTCGCCGGCTTCGATGTCTACGCCGGCTACGCGCACAAGTGGTTCCTGAAGGAGCGCCCGTGGCTGGTGCCGATCGCCCGCGGCGGACTCGGCGGCGCCTGGTGGAAGCTGCCGGCCATCGGCGGGTCGCGCGAGCAGACGCGGGACTCGACCTGGACCCTCAACCTGCGCGGCGGCGGCGGCTTTCGCGTGTTCCCGATCCTCGACCTCGGCATCGGCGTCGACGTGAATGTGCTCCTCGGCTTCGCGCGCTCGACCGACATGCCGCTGGCCCCGGCGTCCCCGAGCAAGAGCAGCAAGTTCCTGCTCGGCATGGAGATCCTGCCGCTGGTGGTCGAGTACCGGTTCTGAGGCGCCGTTCGCGCGGTGTGTGAAAACCCAGATCGCCGCGGGGCGCGGTTCGTGTTAGCGAAGCCGCCATATGGCACTGGCTGTCGGCATCGTCGGGCTCCCCAACGTGGGCAAGTCCACCCTGTTCAACGCGCTGTCCAACGCGGGCGCCCAATCGGCGAACTACCCGTTTTGCACGATCGACCCGAACGTCGGCATGGTGTCGGTGCCCGACTCGCGCATGGACGAGCTGGTCAAGGTCGTCGAGCCCAACAAGATCGTGCCGACGACGGTGGAGTTCGTCGACATCGCCGGGCTGGTCAAGGGCGCGAGCCAGGGCGAGGGGCTCGGCAACCAGTTCCTGACCCACATCCGCAACGTCGACGCGATCGTGCACGTGGTCCGCTGCTTCGAGGATGACAACATCATCCACGTCAACAACAAGGTCGACCCGGCCGGCGACGCGGAGATCATCAACACCGAGCTGCTGCTGCGCGACATCCAGTCGGTCGACGCCCGCCTCAACAAGGGCAAGAAGGCCTCGAAGGGCGGCGACAAGAGCGAGAAGCAGGCGATCGCCACCTGCGAGAAGCTGCTCGAGGCGATGAACCGCGGCATCATGGTCCGTAACATCACCCTCGACGTCGACGACCGCGAGGTGGTCCGTGACCTCGCGCTGCTGACCGCCAAGCCCGCGCTCTACGCCGCCAACGTCTCCGAGGCCCAGCTGGCTTCGGGCCTCAACGACCCGCTGGTCGCCCGCCTGGTCGAGGTCGCCACCCGCGAGGGCACCGAGGTCGTCGTGATCTCGGCCGCGATCGAGGCCGAGATCTCGGGCCTGTCGCCGGACGAGCGCCGCGAATTCCTCGAGGGCATCGGCGCCGACGAGCCGGGCCTCGCCCGCCTCATCCGCCGCGCCTACGCGCTGCTCGAGCTCATCACGTACTTCACCGCCGGCAAACAAGAGGTCCGCGCCTGGACGATCACCCGCGGCACCCTCGCTCCGCAGGCTGCAGGCAAGATCCACTCCGACTTCGAGCGCGGCTTCATCCGCGCCGAGGTCATGAACTGGAAGGACCTCGTCACGCTCGGCTCCGAACCCGCCGTCAAGGCCAAGGGCCTGATGCGCGTCGAAGGCAAGGAGTACACGGTCCAGGACGGCGACGTGATGCACTTCCGCTTCAACGTGTAGTGGGTCAGGCCGCCACGCGCGGCGGCAGCGGTGCCTCCGGGAGCGGGCCGCGCTGCAGGTCGTCGAGCGCCGCCGAGAAGTTGGCCAGGCCCTGCTCGAGCACCGGGCCGGGCGCGGCGAAGCACAGGCGCACACAGCCGGGGACCTCGAGCACGCTGCCCGGGACCACCTGGGTCTCGTAGCGGCTGCGCAGGTGGCTGGCGAAGCCGAGGTCGGAGACGCCGACGGGCAGGCGCAGCAGCACGTGCATGCCGGCGAGCGGGGCGACCCACTCGACGCGGGTCTCGCCCTGGGCCCAGCGCTCGAGCACGCGGCGGCCGGGTCCGGTGAGGCGGACGGCGGGCGGCACGAATTCCGCGGGGTGGCGCAGGGCGTGGTCGGCGAGGCCGCACGAGGCCGCAGGCAGTCGGGTGTGGAGGTAGTCGGCGGCGATCTTGAGGCCGCGGGCGGCGTCGGGGTCGCGGGTGACGAGCCAGCCGACGCGCAGCTCGGGCAGACCGAGGCCCTTGCTGGTCGAGCTGAACGAGATCGCGTTGTCGGCGACGAGGCAGGCGGGGCGACAGGGCGCGGCGGGGTCGAGGTCGAAGGCGTGCTCGAGCAGGACCTCGTCGACCAGCACCATCGCCCCGACCCGCGCCGCGAGGGCGGCGATCTCCGCGAGCGTGCGCGGGCTGCAGGCGACGCCCGAGGGGCTGTGCAGGTTGGTCAGCACGACCGCACGCGTGCGCGGGGTCAAGACCTTGGCGAGGCGCTCGGGCACCAGCTGCCAGCCGTCCTCGATGCGGCGGTCGATGCGAGCGACGCTGGCGCCGAGCAGCTCCGGCGCGCGAAACAACGGCTCGTAGGTCGGGCGCTCGACGACGACGTGGTCACCCGGACGCAGCACGGCGATCAGGGCGTGCACGATCGCCTGGCTGGCGCCCGGGGTCAGGGTGACGTGGCCGGGCTCGAGGCCGTAGCGCCCGGCGATCGCGGCGACCAGCGAGCTCTCGTGCTCCGCCCAGCGCACGCCGGCCGGCTCGTCCTCGCCGAATACCGCGGACTGCGAGTCGCTCGACCGACTGAGATCGTAGCGAGCGCCCGGGGCCACAGACAGGGCCCAGGACGCGGCTTCCAGGGGTCGCAAGGGGACCTGCACGATAGCGCGCATCGTTTCAGATGTCCGCGGCGATCGCAAGGTGTAGAGTTGCGCCTGCGTGCAACGCGGACCGACCACCGAAGGCAGTGGGATGAGTGGCATGGGCATGGACATGGACCCGAGCGCGAGCTCGCGGACGCAGGCGTGGGCGGCGAGCATCGCCCGGCAGGCGAGCTTCTCGCGCGGTTACTCGCCGCTCTACGCGGCGATCCTCGACTGCCTGGCGGGCTGGCTGCGCGAGAGCGAGGACGGCCGCGATGCGCGCGTGGGTCTGCTGCGCCAGCGGTTTTGGACCTTCGTGTCGTCGCAGGTGTGGGACAACGACCTCGAGCCGATCCTCAAGCTCGCCGCGACGCTGCACAGCGCCGTGCTGCGCGGTGATTCGCGGGTCGCGGGGCTTCGACCCTACTACCGCACCGTGACGCCGGACGGGCCGATGCCCGACGAGCCCGGCTTCGCCGGCGAGCTGCTGACGGCGCTCGATCGACTCGGCGAAGAGCTGCTCGCGCATGCCCATCGCTGGGAGATCCAGACCAATGAGACGGCGCGCGGGGTGCTGTGGCTGGTGCCGGCGGCGCTGCTGCAGATCGAGGCCGCATACCTGGTCGAGCTCGGCGCAAGCGCGGGCCTCAACTTGCTCGCGGATCACCGCGGCTTCTCGCTGCGCTGGCCCGAGGGTCCGCAGGTCAAGCTCGGACACGCCGAGCCCGCACAGTTCGAGATCGCCTGTGAAGGCGCCGTTGCGGCGCTCTCTGCGGGCCTGTCCGAAGGGGCATCCGACAGTTCATGCGTGGTGGCGCCGCCGGAGATCCTCGGCCGCGTCGGCGCCGATGCGCGGCTGATCGACCTCGACGCACCGGCGGCGGAGACCGAGCTCGCCGCGTGCATCTGGGGTGACCAGCCGCAGCGCATGCAGCGGCTTCAGGAGGCCCTCGAGCTGCGCCGTTCCTTTCGTGGCACGCCCCAGGCGCCGCGGCTGATGCAGGCCAACCTCCCCGACGAGGCGGAGGAGTTCCTGCGCGCCGCGGTCCCGGCTCAGCCGGTCGCGCCGGTGATCCTGTTCGATACTTACGTCACCGCCTACTTCAACGACGTCGACCATCGAGCCCTCGTCCGCGCCGTCGAGGCCTTCGCCCGGTCGTGGACCCTGCGCCACAAATTGCCGTGGCTGTGGGTTCGCTTCGAACCACCCCGCGCCGGTGAGCCCGCAGCCCCACAGGTGGGCTGGTGCCGCTGGTGGGTGGAGGTTTGGACCCAGAAGGGCCGCCACACCATCGAGCTCGGCTGGGGCCATCCGCACTGCGTTCGCCTGGTGTTCGGACCGGGAGTCTCCGAGCTCGCCAGACTACGAGGCCCGGAGTGACATCCGGGCGCGGCGGTGGCATCGTCCGCCCGACGTCATGATGCTCGCACCGACCCGCCTGCTCGCAGCACCGCTCGCCGTGGCCCTGGCTCTCGCGCCACTGGCTCTTGCGCCGCGGAGTGTGATGGCGAGTCCGTATCGTCTCGTCGCGCCGACCGGGAGCGTGACGGCTCCTGCAGCGGCTCCTGCGTCGGCCCCGGAGGGCGCAGCCGCGGCGACCTCACCGACGCAGCCGCTCTCGGACGACCCGGCGCTCGAGTATCGCCTCGGCGAGCAGGCCTACGCGCTCGGCAATTATGAGCAGGCGGTGCGTCACTTCGAGCGCAGCTACCAGCTCTCGAACTTCGCGGAGCTGCTCTACAACCTCGGCAAGGCGTACACGCAGTGGTACGACCTGAAGAACGACCTGAGCCTGCTGCGCAAGGCGAAGCGGCTGTTTCAGAATTACACGAAGCGGCTGACCGAGAACCCGGAGATGGACCAGAGCCAGCGCGCCGAGGCGGAGGCGCAGATCTCCCGGCTCGACGAGCAGATCGCCGCGGAGGAGGCCCGGCAGGCCGCGCCGCCGCCGGTGGTGCGCGAGGATCCCGGCTTCGACAGGGCGCCGGCCCAGCCTCAACCCGACCGTAAGCCGGTCCACAAGCGGGGCTGGTTCTGGGGCCTGATCGGCGGCCTCGTCGTCGCCGGCGCGGTGACGGCGGCGATCGTGCTCACGCGCAAGCCGGGCTTCGAGCCCGAACTCGGCAGCATCGGCCCCAACACCGGCGGCGTCGCGCTGCGGTTCTAACTGTGATTTCAGGTTCCCTTATGACCTCCAGTCAGGAGCTTCATCCCGTCGCCGGCGCTCGCTTCATCTGTGAGCGGGCCCTGGCGACCACGCCGGCCTACCGGATCTCCGTGTACGTCGCGGGCGGCGCGACCCACCACGCCGAGCTGTCCTGGGACAGCGAGGGCCAGGCCCAGGTCGCGCCCGCCATCCCGGACGCGTGGGCGCAGTCCGAGCTGATCAAGCTGGCGCGGGTGCTCAAGCACAGCCAGCAGCAGCGACTGACGCGCTGGCGCGGTCCATGAAGATGTCCTGAGGGACAGGTCGCTGCGTGGCCGCTTAAATTGCCGCGGGGCGGACGCTTGCACGCCCACCCCGCCAATCACTCGAGGTGCGGGCTCAGCCGGAGCTGGACTCGCCGCCGCCGGAGGTCTCGCCGCCGAGCGGGCAGCCGTCCTCACCCTCGTCGCAGCAGATGCACTCCGAGCCGCTGCCCTGGTCGCCGCAGTAGCCGAAGTCGTAGGTGACGCCGCCACCGTCGCCGATGTCCATGCACTTGACGAGGCAGTCCTCGGCGCCGAGCTTGCCGTACACGCAGAAGTTCAGCTCATTGTCGCCGTTGCAGCTGGTGGCATCGCCGCTGCACGCGGTGCCGGGGCCGTCGCCGCACACGAACTCGATCGGGTCGCCGTCGAGGCAGCCGTAGCCGAAGTCGTAGCCGTCGGAGATGCAGTTGCCGGTCGGGCCGGTCGGGTTCTGCGCCCAGGTGCCGCCGTCGCAGACGTAGTACTTGCTGCCCTCGGGGCCGCAATCCGGGTTGTCGGCCTGCACGCACAGGAAGTTGGCGACGTCGGGGTCGCAGCTGCGCGGAATGACCGCGGTGGAGCTGCACTCGAGGGGCTCGCCGGTGGTGCCCACGCTGGTCGTCGGCGGCTCGTCGGTGGTGGTGCCGGTGGCGCTGTCGCTGGTGGTGCCGCCGGTGGCGGTGGCGGTGTCATCGGTGGCACTGGTGCCGCCGGTGTTGTTGGTGTCCGAGATGGTGGCGGCCGTGGTGGGGCTCTCGCAGCAGCTCAGGTCGCTGTTGTCGTTCGGGAAGCACCAGCTATAACCGAAGTTGCAGAAGCACTCGCTCTTGTCCTTGTCGAGCTTGCTGTTCTTGTCGGGGCACTCGCTGCTCGACTTGCCGCCGTCGCCGAGGCTGATGACACAGCCGAGCGCGACCGAGGAGAGGAAGCCAAAAAGGGTGGCCAGACGACCGGTCTTCGAGATAGAAAATTGCATGTTAGGTTCCTGGGAAGCGTGGGTGCCCGCCGAGGCCGGCGTGGGGCCTCAGACGGCGGAGCCGCAAGCTTGATTCGCTTCATGGGGGCCGCGCAAGCGAAGCGGCGGCGCGGATGTCCGCTTACGGCCCAAGCCCTGGACATCGCACAAAAAAAACCGCCCGTGAAAAAGCACGGGCGGTGGTTTGCCGGCGGCGACTCGCGGGTGATGGCTCGCGGGTGGCCGCTCGCTAGCGGCAGTCCTCAGGTCGGCTCGGGCTCGACGAGCCAGGTGTGCCCCTTGCGCATCAGCGCATTGAGGTCGCCGGGGCCCTTGGCGCGCGCCTGGCGGTTCTGCTCGTGCATGCCGTGGTCGAAGGACGGGCCGGGCGCCGCGCTGTTGAACAGCACACCGAGCGCGACCGGGAACGCCGGGGGCTCGAGGTTGGCGAGCAGGAAGGCGGTGGTGTGGTTGTGCTCGTCGTGGACGAGGATGTCCGCCTCGGTGACGCCGTACTCGCCGAGGGTGACGACTTCGAGCTCGAGCTTGCCGGGGCGCAGGCGCAGGCCCTTGGTGTTGTCCTTGCCGAAGCGCATCGGCTTGCCGTGCTCGAGGTGGAGCTGGGTCTCCGCGGCGAGGTCGCGCGCGGTGAAGTGGTCGAAGGCGCCGTCGTTGAAGACGGGGCAGTTCTGGAACACCTCGACGAAGCCGGTGCCCTGGAACTCGTGGGCGCGCTTGAGGGTGGCGATCAGCGACTTGGCGTCGGTGTCGACGGCGCGGGCGACGAAGCGGCCGCCGCAGCCGAGGGCGAAGGCGGCGGGCACGACGGGGTTGTCGACCGAGCCCATCGGGGTCGAGGGCGAGCGCTTGCCGAGCAGCGAGGTCGGCGAATACTGGCCCTTGGTGAGCCCATAGATGCGGTTGTTGAACAGGATCAGCTGCAGGTTCACGTTGCGGCGCAGCAGGTGCATCAGGTGATTGCCGCCGATGCTGAGGCCGTCGCCGTCGCCGGTGATCATCCAGACGTCGAGGTCGGGGTTGGCCAGCTTGACGCCGGTGGCGACCGCCGGGGCGCGCCCGTGGATCGTGTGGAACCCGTAGGTGTTCATGTAGTACGGGAAGCGGCTCGAGCAGCCGATGCCGGACACGAACACGGTGTTCTCCTTGCGAACTCCGAGCTCGGGCAGCATGCGCTGCACCGCGGCGAGGATCGCATAGTCGCCGCAGCCGGGGCACCAGCGGACCTCCTGGTCCGAGGTGAAGTCCTTGCGGGTGAGGGGCGTGGACGGTGGGTCGAGGGGCGTCATGTCAGTTGGCCTGTTAAACCTGAGCGTTAAACCGGGGCTGGAGCCTGAGCCTGTACGCCGAGCATGCGGTGGATCTCGGCCTCGATCTCGGTGATCTTGAACGGCTGTCCGGAGATCTTATTAAAGCCCTGGGCGTCGACCAGGTACTCGGCGCGCAGCACCTTGACCAGCATGCCGTTGTTCATCTCCGGCACGCTGACCTTCTTGAAGTTGCGCAGGAGCTCGCCGAGGTTCCTCGGCATCGGGTTCATGTAGCGGATGTGGAGGTGGCTGACCTTCAGGCCGGAGCGGCGGGCGCCCATCACGGCCTGGGCGATCGCGCCGTAGGTCGAGCCCCAGCCGACGACCACGAGGTCGCCGCTGTCTTCACCCTGCTCCATCTTCTGCAGCGGGATGTCGTCGGCGATGCCGGCGATCTTCGCCGCGCGCACCTTCGTCATCTTGTGGTGGTTGTCCGGATCGTAGGAGATGTTGCCGGAGTCGTAGTCCTTCTCGATGCCGCCGATGCGGTGCTCGAGGCCGGGCGTGCCGGGGATCGCCCAGGCGCGCGCGAGGGTCTGCGGGTCGCGCACGAACGGATGAAAGCCCTCGGGCTGGCGCCGGTACTGGACCGGGAACGGCTTGATCGTCGTGATGTCGGGGATCTTCCACGGCTCGGCGCTGTTGGCCAAGAACCCGTCGGTCAGCAGCAGCACCGGGGTCATGTACTTGGTGGCGAGGCGCACGGCCTCGATCGCCATGTCGAAGCAGTCGCCCGGGGTGCAGGCGGCGATCACCGCGAGCGGGCAGTCGCCGTTGCGGCCGTTGAGCGCCTGCATCAGGTCGCTCTGCTCGGTCTTGGTCGGCAGGCCGGTCGAGGGGCCGCCGCGCTGGACGTCGACGACGATCAGCGGGAGCTCGGTGGCGACCGCGAGGCCGAGGGCCTCGGCCTTGAGCGCCAGGCCCGGGCCCGAGGTCGAGGTCATGCCGAGCGCGCCGGCATACGAGGCGCCGATCGCCGCGCAGATCGCCGCGATCTCGTCCTCGGCCTGGAAGGTCGTGACCCCGTAGGCGCGCAGGTTCGAGAGGGTGTGAAGGATCGTCGAGGCCGGCGTGATCGGGTAGGAGCCGAGCACCAGCTCGAGACCCGCCAGCTTGCCGCCGGCCAGTAGGCCCCACGCGGTCGCCTCGTTGCCGGTGACGTTGCGGTACACGCCCGGGGCCAGCTTGGCCTTCGGGACCTGATAGCAGCCGATGCCGCTCGGCATCTCGGCGGTCTCGCCGTAGATGTGTCCGGCGTTGAGGGCCGCGACGTTGGCGTCGGCGACGTGCGGGTTCTTGGCGAACTTCTGGCGCAGCCACTCGACGGTGCTCTCGCGCTCGCGGCCGAACATCCACATCATCAGGCCCAGCGTCCACATGTTCTTGGCGCGGAGCGACTCCTTGGTGCCGAGCTGGTACGGCTCGACGGCCTGGAGGGTCAGCTTGGAGACGTCGAGCTTGAGCAGGCGATAGGCGTCGAGGCTGCCGTCGTCGAGCGGGCTCTTGTCGTAGCCGGCCTTCTTCAGGTTGCCGGCCGTGAAGGCGCCGCTGTTGCAGACGAGCAGGCCGCCGATCTTGAGGTCGCGGAGGTTGACGCGCAGCGCGGCGGGGTTCATGGCCACGAGCACGTCGGGGGCGTCGCCGGGGGTCTTGATGTCATGACCCGCGAAGTGGACCTGGAAGCCCGAGACGCCGAAGGTCGTGCCCGCGGGGGCGCGGATCTCGGCCGGGAAGTCGGGCAGCGTCGACAGGTCGTTGCCCATCAGCGCGGTGGAGTCGGCGAACTGCGAGCCGGTCAGCTGCATGCCGTCGCCGGAGTCGCCGGCGAAGCGGATCACGACCGAATCGATGAGCTCGCGCGAGGAACTTGGGGTGCTCGAAGCGAAGGTATCCATGACTTGCAGACTTGCCGACGTGCAGAGCTAAAATGGCGGCGCGTGGACGATGTTACCCGCCGCGATGCGCGCTGATGATAAGGTCTGGCGCCGCGAAGTGTCACTCGAGGCGTCCGCGACGGCGAGTGAGCCACGGCACGGTCCGCTGCGAACCAGGCGCGAAGGCTGTGATGCTGGACCAGGCCTGGAGCGGCGCGGAGGGCCGTGAAGCCATCAGGCCCGGAGGGCCGTGAAGCCATCAGGACTCACGCGAGCGCGGTCACGAGGGCTTCGATGTAAGCGATGTAGCTGGCGAGCGCGGGCGCGGCCGGGGCTTGTGGGAGGCGGGCGAGCGCAGCGGGGCCCCTGGCGGCGGCCTTCGGGTCGACCGTCGCGCCGGCCCACACGAGCAGGGCGGCGCGGCTGTGCACGTCGACGACACGCTGGCCGCGGACGCTCGAGCGGGCGAGGGTGGTGTTCCAGGCGAGGATCCGGCGGGCGAAGGGCTGCGCCCAGGCCTTGTGATTGGCCTCGAAGGTGTCCTTCAGGTCGGGGCGCGCGGCGACCAGGGCCTTGCGGATGTTGGCGCCGAGCTTGGTGGCGTTGCGGGGGTCGTCGAGGAAGCGGCTCTTGAGGAGGATGTTGCCGGTCACATCGACGGTCGCGCCGGCGACGCGGATCTCGGCGGGGCCGAGGCGGGGGTCGATCACGACCTTCACGGCGGCTCCGCCCTCGGCGGCGACGATGGCCCCGACCGCGTTGTCGGCGGCGGCGATCTCCAGCAGGTCGGCGGCGGCCCAGGCCGTGGTCGCCGAGGTCGACGCGAGGGTACACGTGCCGACCGCAACCACTCGGAGCCAGGACCGTCGGGTAAACATTCGGCCCTCAGACGGAGCGGTGCGGGGGATCTTCAAAAGGCGCCCCAAAAATTGATGGGCTGAAGTTCCAGGCCTGCTTGTGGCCGAAGCCGCGGCGGTTGTCCGTCAGCTTGGCCCAGGTCAGCGCCAGCCCGTAGAGCCGCTCGCGCGCGCCCGGTCGAAGCAGCGCCGCCGCGCCCGGATGCCGTCGCAGGTACGCCGCGCGCAGCCCGTCCGGCGCGTCCCCCGGCCAACGCTCGACCAGCGCGACTTCCCCGCGCAGCTGCACGCCGCGAAGCCCGCTCACGTCCTCGGACTCGAGGTACAGACCGGCAGCACAGCGCGTCGGCCCCGCCCCGAGGTGGCGGCCATGGGTGCTGTCCGGACGGCTCGCAAAGACCAGGGTCGGGGTCGCAATCAGGTGCTCGGCGACCGCGTAAAACAGCGGTGTTGCGTAGGGGTAATCGGACTCCGCGATGGCGGCGTCGGGCGCTGACTCGCCCGGCGTGGCGGTCGCTGAGATCGGGCGTGGAACGGTCGCCAGGGTCAGCACCCAGCGTTCCAGCAGCACTGCCATGAGCGGGCTCACGTCCTCGGGCGGGTCGATCGGGCTCATCGGCAGGGAGGTCTACCACGCCCAGGGCGGGCGCGACGACGAGCGTGGCCGTGATAGAGTCCGCCGCCATGAGCACCCAATCCATCGATGCCATTGTCGACCGCGGCCTCGCAGCAGTCGAGAGCGACGACCTTGAGAGCGCCACGCAACTCCTGGAGGAGGCGACGAAGCTGGCCGGAGAGAACCACGTACGGGTGCTGCACCTGACCGGCATGCTGGCGTGGGCGGAGGGTCGCCCCGAGCATGCGGCGGGTTACCTGATGCAGGCGGCGGACGCAGGTTCGGAGGATCCGAACATCTATCTCGACTGCGCGGAGTGCCTGCTGCTGCACGACCAGGATCTGGACGAGGCCGAGGCGGCCGCGCGCACGGTGCTGCGCCTGACCGGCGCGTCGCAGGACGCCCAGGACCAGGCCCGCCTGCTGCTGTCGCAGATCCGCCTCGCGGACGACGACACCGATGAGGCGCTCGAGATGCTCGACGGCATCAGCGACGGCCGCAAGCAGGATCCGGTGTATCTGAGCACCTACGGGTTCGTGTTGATGAACGCCGGACGCGACGAGGAGGCCGTTCGCGCGCTTCGTCAGGCCGTCGACGCCGACCCGGAGGATCCGGATGTGCACTACTGGCTCGGCCAGGCGCTCGAGTCGACCGGCGATGTCACCGCCGCGCGCGAGTCGATGCTGAAGGTGCTAGAGCTCGACTCGGCCGACCACGACGCCGAGGGCCACGAGCACGAGCCGCTCAACGCCGAGATCGAGGAGGACCTGCGCGGCCAGTTCGAGGGCGTGATCGAGGAGCTGCCGGAGCCGGTGCTCAAGCTGCTGGCGACCTCGCCGATCTCGGTGCAGCCGCGGCCGAGCGAGGACCAGGTCCGCAAGGGCGCAGATCCGCGCAGCGTGGTGACCTTCCTCGGCCGCCCGAAGACCGACGACGACGACGCTCACCTGGAGGGGATCGTCATCATGCGCGACTTCCTCCTCGACGAGATCAACGACGACGACGACATCCCCGAGCTGATGATCGTGAGCATCATCGACGAGCTCCGGCGCTTCTTCCGCCTCGAGGGCCTGGAGATGGGCACCGGGGAGGAGTAAACCAGGTCCTCATGGCGACGACTCCTGCGAACACTGCCGCCCTCATCTACGACTGGAACGAGAAGGAGCGGACCGGCCCGCTGCTTCGTCGGGCCCCCCGCTTCGTCGACGAGACGATCCGGGACGGGATCCAGTCGCCATCGGTGCGCGATCCTTCGATCGAGCAGAAGATGGAGCTCGTGCGCCTGATGGACCGCATGGGCATCCAGACCCTCAATCTGGGCCTGCCGGGGGCGGGCAAGCGCGCGCAGGAGGATGTCGAGCGGCTGCTTCGCTTCATCGTCGAGGAGAAGCTGCGCATCACCGCCAATTGTGCGGCGCGCACGATCGCGGCCGACATCACGCCGATCATCGACATCTCGCAGCGGGTCGGCGTGCCGATCGAGGTGATGACCTTCATCGGCTCGAGCCCGATCCGCTCGTTCGCCGAGGGCTGGGACAACGAGCGGCTGACGAAGCACACCCTGGACGCGGTCAAGCTCGGGGTCGACAACGGCCTGCCGGTCGGCTTCGTCACCGAGGACACCACGCGCGCGCACCCGAAGACCCTCGACGTCCTGTTTCGCACGGCGATCGACGCGGGCGCGTCGCGGCTGGTGCTGTGCGACACCTGCGGGCACGCGACGCCGGACGGCCTGAAGAACCTGCTGAATTTCACGCGGGGTCTGCTGCGCTCGATGGACATGGAGGAGAAGATCGAGCTCGACTGGCACGGTCACAACGACCGCGGCATGGCGCTCGCGCTCGGGCTCTACGCCTTCGAGTGGGGGGTGCACCGGGTGCACGGCTGCGGGCTCGGCATCGGCGAGCGGGTCGGCAACTGCTCGATGGACCTGCTGCTGCTGAACCTCTATCTGCTCGGCCAGCTCGACGCGCGCCAGCACGACCTGTCGTGCCTGGTCGAGTACGTCGAGGCGGTGAGCCGCTACACGCACGTGCCGATCCACCCGAGCTACCCGCTGTCGGGGCGCGACGCGTTTCGCACGGCGACGGGCGTGCACGCGGCGGCGGTGATCAAGGCGGAGAAGACCGGCGACCAGGATCTGGCGGACCGCATCTATTCGGCGGTGCCGGCCCGCGTGTTCGGGCGCCAGCAGGAGATCGAGATCGGTCACTACAGCGGCCGCTCCAACGTCATCTACTGGCTCAAGTCGCACGGCTACGAGCCCGCGGACGCGCTCGTCGACAAGGTCTTCAACTTCGCCAAGCTGCAGGACCACACGCTGACGAACGCCGAGATCGAGGACGTGATCGCCAGCTGAGTGATGAGGCTGACCGAAGGGACAGGTCTCCTCTTTTTAAAAAGCGGACCTGGTCCCGTTGTTGTTGGTTACCAGAGGACCTTGAGCAGCTTCTTGCACTCGCGGGCGAGGGCATGGAAGAGGTCGGGGTCGACCCACTTTTCGGGGATCGGCTGGCGGTTGCCGGCCACCGCCGGCACGCCGAGCACGGCGATCTGCATCGGGAACAGGTCGGCGCGCGACCAGCCCTGGGCGCGGATCTGCGGGGTCTCGAGCGGCATCCAGCCGCGCGGGTTGTCGCCCCAGACCAGCCACTGCGGCTCCGGCGGCTCGCGGTGCGGATCCGGGGTGCCGGGCCACAGCAGCAGGGCCGGGCGGGCAGTGCCCTCGCGCGGGCGGATCATCGCCGGCAATAGCAGGGCGTCACCCGGCAAGAGCTCGGCCGCAGCGCGGCGGGTCACCGGTCGCTCGAGCAGCGCGCCGTGGCCGTGGGTGGCAAAGACGGCCTGGGTGTCGGCCGCGAGCACGGCGTCGACCTTGAGCTCGGCCAGCGAGGGGCCGGTCAGCTTGCTGCGGGTCGGCGTGAAGTTCGGGCGATTGTCGGCGGCCTCGGCGGCCTCGGCGGGCTTCGGCTCGGCGAGGGTGCGCTTGCCGAGCTTGGCCGGCTGCCAGGTCAGCGCGGTCGGGTCGACCCGCCACAGGCGGCCGAGGGTGCCGTCGGATTGCGGCCCGCCGAAGATCAGGCGAGCGGCGTCGGCCGCGGGCGGCGCGAGCAGCATGCACTCGGCCGGCCACTCGAGGCGGCACTCCTCCGCCTCCGGCAAGGGCTCAAAATCGTCCTCCTCGCCGGCCGGGGGTTTGGGCTGCTCGATGAGGAAGCGCTGGAGCAGGCCGCGGGGGCGCAGGACGTAGACCCAGCGCTCATCGCCGGCGAGGGCGAGGGGCTGGGCGGCGCGCAGGGGCAGGCGGGGGAACTTTTCGGCCTCCATGCGCAGGTGTTTGCCGGTCCAGGCGACGGCGCCATCGCGGGCGGCGAGCAGGCAGCGACCGGGTCCGCCGGTGGGGGACGCGGAGAGACCGGGTGCGGACAGGCCGAGGGCGACGATGCCTTCGGCCTCGACCTCGGAGCTGCTGGTGGTGCGCAGCTTGAGCTGCATGTAGCCGGAGGGGTGTTCGGGGTCGATGACCCAGGCATTTTGCGAGCCATCGGCCCAGATGGCGCGGCCCTCGACGGGGACGAGGCCGAGCACGGGGTGTTCGGAGACCTTGCGTCGGTGGACGGGGGTCTCCTTCTCGACGTCCCACAGGACCTCGCCTTGCGAGCCGACGCCGCAGAGCAGGCCGGGTCGAAGCAGGGCGACGCGGTCGACGAAGTCGCCGAGCTTGGTGCCGATCTTGGTGACGGTGGTGGAGAAGATGCTGCCGTAGTGGAGGTGGTGACCACCGATCCACAAAGCGCCGTCTTTGCTGGCCTCGCAGACGCTGGGCACGGGCGAGCTGAGGTCGATCGTTCGTTCGACCTCGAGGGTCGCGAGGTTCAGCACCCAGAGCTCGTAGGGCAGGGTGACGAGCAAATGTTTGCCGTCGCGACTGAGGAGGATCGCCAGCGGGCGGTCATCGAGCGAGGTGGCGCTCGCGGCCCGGGATGTGGCGATCGTGCGCTGACCCGAGGGGGATCGCTTGATAGGGGCCTGGCGCCTCATGCTCCCGAGCGTAACATGCTCGGGTCCGAAGTGGAGCCCCGCCTCGCGCGTGGAGCGCCGGCCAATGGCCCGGTCCGGTCAGACCTCCAGCAGGAGTCGCTCGGGGGCCTCGATGCGCTCCTTGATATGCACGAGGAACTGCACGGCCTCGCGCCCGTCGACCAGGCGATGGTCATAGCTGAGGGCGAGGTACATGACGGGCCGGATCTCGACCTGAGCGTTGACCGCGACCGGGCGGTCGACCACGTTGTGCAGGCCGAGGATGCCGGACTGCGGCGGGTTCAGGATCGGGGTCGAGAGCATCGAGCCGTAGACGCCGCCGTTGCTGATCGTGAAGGTGCCGCCGCTCAGCTCCTCGAGGGTCAGCTTGTTGTCGCGGGCGCGGGTGCCGAGGCGGCCGATCTCCTTCTCGACCTCGGCGAAGCCGAGCGCGTCGGCGCCACGGATGACCGGCACCACCAGGCCCTTGCCGCCGCCGACCGCCACGCCGATGTCGTAGTAGCGCTTGAAGACGATGTCGTCGCCGCGGATCTCCGCGTTGACCGCGGGGAAGGCCTTGAGCGCCGAGACGGCGGCCTTGACGAAGAACGACATGAAGCCGAGCTTGACCCCGTGCTTGTCGACGAAGGTCTGCTTGTACGCGGCGCGTAGCTTGTAGATCGCGGACATGTCGACCTCGTTGAAGGTCGTCAAGATCGCGGCGTTCGCCTGGGCCTGAAGCAGGCGCTCGGCGACGCGGCGACGCAGCGGACTCATCGGCACGATCTCCTCGGGGCCGTCGGTCCCGGGGGCGCGGACCGGGGCGGGGCGGGGCGCCGGGGCCAGCGTCGGTTTGGCGGCTGCGGGGGCCTGGCGGCTCGCTGCGGGGGGCTGGGTCGATGATGCGGCGGATGCGGCGGTGGCCAGGTGGGCGGTGTCGATCTGCGCGGAGCCGGGCTGCGCGGCGCGCTGAACATCCTCCTTCAAGATCCTTCCGCCGCGGCCGGTGCCGGTGACTTCGCCGAGGTCGACGCCGCTGCGCACGGCCTCGGCGCGGGCCGAGGG
>NZ_JACCSO010000194.1 GCF_013812955.1 Nannocystis sp.
GGCCATCGGGACGCGCATCACAACCGACTCGCGCGCCGCCAGCTGCTGCTGCGGGCCGGCGCCGACCTGCCGGGCCACGCCGACAAGCTGCGCTTCGAGGCCGGGATCCGGCTCGACGATCAGGCCGAGGCGGTCGCCGCCGCCCACCACCACCCGAGCCGCCTCGACCCCGCGCTGCTCGCCGAGCCCGCGCTGCTCCAGGGCGCGCTCGGGCGCAGCGCCGACCTCTCCCAGGTAGCAGACTGGGCGCTCGCCGACCTCGTGCGCGGCGATCTCGACGCCACCCGCCGGCGCCACCTCCTGCAACGGCTGACCCGGGCCAACATCCCCGGCCTCGTCGCCCTGATCGCCGCCGACCTCGCCGAGCAGTCCTCGCGCGGCCTCGGCAGCCTGCCGGTGCACGCCCTGCTGACCCTCGACCAGCTCGACGAGCTCAAGAAGCGACGCCCCGAGCTGCGCAAGAACCCCGCGTGGGTCGCCGCGGTGCTGACGCGGCTGCGGCCGCCCGCCCACGTCGACTGGCAGACCGACCTCGCGGCCCGCGGCGAGTATCTGGGCGCACTGTGGCAGTTCGTCGACGGCCTGGTGGCCAGCTTCAATCCGCTCAAGGCCCAGGTCCTCTATCACCAGCTCGACCTCGATCATCGCCTCGGCCACCATGACCGCGCCCGCTTCCGGCGCTTCCTCGGGTTCCCGCGGCACGTTCACTACGCGCGATCGGAGCGGCTCGAGCACGTGCCCGCCGAGCAGATCGTGGCCGCCCATATCGACGCCGCGCAGGCCGCCGGGCTCACGCCGGTGCCCGCCGACGACCTGCTGGTCCGCGAGTACCTCGACCACTTCTTACAGCAGGATGAGGGCGAGGACTTCGCCGAGTTCCTGCGCGCCGACTGGCTCGCGGAGCAGCTGGCGACCACGCGGCTGCTGGCCGGAGCAGCCGACGCCGAGCGCTGGGCCGCCATGCTCGGCCCGACCAGGCTCGCCGCGCTGCGCGAGCGCGTCGACCTCGAGCTGACGCTGCGCAACCCCTCGCGGGTCGCGGCCGACGCCCCGGTGGCGCTCGAGGTCGACATTAAAAACGCCGCGCATCTGGTCATCAAGATCTTTCGCATCGACCCCGTCGCGTACTTTTTGGCGCGCGGGGCCGAGGTCGACACCGCGATCGACCTCGATGGCATGGTCGCCAGCGACGAGATGGTGCTGCGCAGTGACCTCGCCGCGATCCGCCGCGAGCGCCGGCGCATCGAGCTCCCCGGTTGCGCGCGGCCGGGCACCTACGTGATCGAGCTGATCGGCAACGGCAAGTCGAGTCGGGCCCTGATCCGCAAGGGCGGCCTGCGTCACAGCGTGCGGGTCGGCGCGGCCGGGCCGACGCTACGCGTGCTCGACGAGCACGGCGCCGCGGTCGAGGGCGCCCGCGTATGGCTCGGCGGCCGCGAGTACGCCCCGCGCGAGGACGGCGCGATCTCGATCCCGTTCTCGACCGCGGCGACCCGCACGAGCATGCTGCTGGTCCACGGCGAGGTCGCCCAGCTCGAGACCCTCGAGCATGTGGCCGAGCACTATCACTTCAGCGCCGGCCTGCAGCTCGAGCGCGAGTCGCTGATCCCCGGCATGACCGCGCGGCTGCTGCTGCGCCCGCAGCTCGGCCTCGCCGGCTGGCCCGCGCCGATCGCCCTCGTCGACGACCCGCGGGTCGAGCTCACCGTCACCGAGCGCAGCGGCACCACCTCGACCAAGAGTCAGCCGCTGGTGCTGCGCGACGACGCCGAGACCATCGTCGAGCTGCGCATCCCCGAGGAGGCCGCCGAGATCAACGTCGCCGTGCGCGGCACCGTGCGCGTCGTCTCGACCCAGCAGACCCTCGACCTCGTCGACGAGGCGCACGCCGTGCTGGGCCTGATCCACCGCAGCAGCGACATCGAGGCCCTGCACCTCGCCACCACCGCCGAGGGCCACGTCCTGCACCTGCTCGGCAAGACCGGCGAGCCGCGCGGCGGTCGGGCGATCGCCCTGACCTTCAAGCACGTCGCCGTCAACTACGAGGTAGCGATCACCCTCGAGACCGACGACGACGGCCGCATCGAGCTCGGCACATTGCCGGGGATCCAGGGCCTCGCCGCCGCGCTGCCCGGTGTGCACCAGAGCTGGCCGCTGTGGCCCGAATACGAGGCTCCGCGGGCGCTGCACGTGGTCGCCGGCGCCACGATCGTGCTGCCACGACCGCCGGGCGTACCGGCCGAGGATCCGGCCGCGGCGCTGGCCCTGCTCGAGCTGCGCGGCGGCGCGATCAGCCGCGACCTCGGCTCCCTGCTGCACGTACTCCGCCACACCCTCGAGATCTCCGGCGCGCTCGCGGCCGGCGAGTATCTGCTGCGCTGCCGCGGCGTCGCCGACCTGACGATCGTGGTGGTGCCCGCCGACGCGCCGGTCGTCGACGGCTGGGCCACCGCCGGACCCCGCGCGCTCGAGCTCTCGCCGCCGGCGCCGCTGCTCACCGAGCTCGCCGCCGATACCGACACGGTGCAACTGCGCCTCATCGACATCGGCCCCGCGACCCGCGTGCACCTGATCGCCACCCGCTTCCGCCCGGAGCGCGCCCTGCCCCGCTCGCTGCGCCGCTCACCTCGCGCCCCGCTGGCCGACCTCGTCGCGCCGGTGCTCTCGCAGTATGTGTCCGGCCGCGACATCGGCGACGAGTACCGCTACGTGCTCGAGCGCCGGGCCCGGCCGCGCCGCCCCGGCGTGCTCCTCGACAAGCCGGGCCTGCTGCTCAACCCCTGGGCGCTGCGCAGCACCAGCAGCGCGGTCCAGCACGCCAGGGGCGGCGGCGGTTACGGGGCCAGCGCGAGCCGGTCCTCGGGTGTCGGTGGTGGTCCCGCCTCCGGTCGCGCGCAGGCGCAGGCGGGCCACGAGCAGGCCGGCTACGCCGCGCTCGACTTCCTGCCGAACACCGCGATCGTGCTCGCCAACCTGCGCCCCGACGAGTTTGGCGCGCTCGTGATCCCGCGCGCCGAGCTCGGCGCAGCCCAGCACCTGCGCGTGATCATCGTCGACCCGGCCCGCACCGGCGTCGTCGACCTGCCGCTCGCCGAGACCCCCTTGCACGCGCGCGACCTCCGGCTGCGCCTGGCCCTCGACCCCGCCGGTCACTTCAGCGAGGAGCGCCGCGTCGAGGGTGCGATCGCCGGCAGCACGCTCGTCGTCGAGGACGTGCGCTCCGGCAAGCTCGAGCTGGTCGACACCACCGCCCGCGCGCATCAGATCCTGCTCGCGCTCGGCGCCCCCGATCCGCTGCGCGAGTTCGGCTTCGTCACCCAGTGGCACACCCTCGACGAGGCGACCCGCCGCGCCCGCTACAGCAAGTACGCCTGCCACGAGCTGCACCTGTTCCTGTTCTTCCGCGACCCCGGATTCTTCGCCGAGGTGGTCCGCCCTTACCTCGCCAACAAGCGCCACCGCACCTTCCTCGATCGCTGGTTGCTCGGCGAGGCGCTCGCCGAATACCGCGAGCCCTGGGCCTTCGCCCGCCTCAACGCGCTCGAGCGGGTGCTGCTGGCCCGCCGGATCCCGGCCTTGAGTCCGGCGATCTCCCGCCTGCTCGGTGACACCGTCGACCTGATCCCACCCGACCCCGAACGCGAGTCGCGGCTCGTCGACACCCTGCTCGGCGCCGCCGCGCTCGAGGGCGACGGCCTGGCCGAGTCCGCCGCCGCCGAGATGGACACGATGGACGATGAGGCGCCGATGCCGGCCATGGATGTCGCCAAGAAGAGGGCGTCGCCCGCGAAGCCACGCGCCACGCGCATGGAGGCCACGGAGGAGGCCAGCGAGCGCGAGACGCTCGCCATGGCTTCCCTCGCCGCCCCGGCCCCGGCCAGTGCACCGCCACCACCACCGCAAAGCAGGTCGCGCGGACGCGGCGACCTCGGGCGATCCGACGTGGCCGCCGACATGCGCGAGCGCAGCCAGGCCGCGCCGCTGTATCGCGGCGCCGACAAGACCCAGGAGTGGGCCGAGTCCGACTGGTGGCACGTGCGGGTCGCCGACGCCGGCCCCGCGCTGATCCCCGCCAACCGCTTCTGGCGCGACTTCGCCGGCCACGACCCCGCTGCCGGCCCCTTCCTCTCGCCGCACATCGGCGAGTGCAGCAGCAGCTTCGCCGCGGCCCTGTGTGCGCTCGCGGTCCTCGATCTGCCCTTCGTCGCCGGCCAGCACGCGGTCGTCGTCGAGGAGGCGCGCCTGAGCCTCACCTGCGCGAGCCCAAGCCTCGCGGCCCGCACCCGCGTCGTCGCGCTGGCCGAGGCCGAGCAGCGCTCGGCGATCCTCGTCGGCCAGAGCTACTTCCGGGCCGACGATCGCTGGGCCTGGGACGGCGCCGAGCAGCGCGAGAAGTACGTCGACGGCGAGCTGCTGACCGCCGTCGTTTATCAATGCCAGGTGGTCGTCACCAACCCGACCAGCCGCGCGCACAAGCTCTCGGTCCTGCTGCAGATCCCCCGCGGCGCGCTGCCGGTCGCCGATGGTTTTTACACCCGCACGATGCACCTCCACCTCGGCGCGTACGGCACGCAGGCGCTCGAGTACGCGTTCTACTTCCCGGCCCCGGGCCAGTGGACGCACTTCCCCGCCCACGTCACCCGCGCGGGCGAGCTCGTCGCCTTCGCCGAGGGCCGCACCCTCGCGGTCGTGAACACCCCGACGCAGGTCGACGGCAGCTCCTGGGCCCACGTCTCGCAGCACGGCACCACCGACGAGCTGCTCGCCTTCCTCGTGAGCGCCAACCTCGGCCGCGTCGCGCTCGAGAAGATCGCCTGGCGCATGAAGGACCAGGGCGCCTTCACCCGCGTGCTCGCCCTGCTCGAGACGCGCCTCACCTACAACGATCGCCTGTGGGCCTACGGCCTGCTGCACGGCGAGCCCACCCGCGTCGCCCAGTGGCTGCGCCACCAGGAGGCCTTCGTGCGGCCCGCCGGACCGAGCCTCGACGGCGCCCTCATCGACCTCGACCCGGTCGCGCGCGGCTGGTACGAGCACCTCGAGTACGCGCCGCTGATCAACGCCCGCGCCCATCAGCTCGGCGCTCGCCGCCAGATCATGAATGAGGCCCTCGCCACCCAGTACCGCGGCTTCCTCGAGGTCGTGGCCCATCGCGCCCGGCCCTCCGCCGACGACCTGCTCGCCGCCGCCCACTATCTGATCAGCCTCGACCGCGTCGACGACGCCCTCGCCGCGCTCGCCAGGGTCGACGCCGCCAGGGTCGCGAGCCCGCTGCAGTACGCGTACCTCGCCGCCTACGCGGCCTGCTGCACCGGCGACCTGGTGGCCGCGCGCCGCCTCGCCGAGCCGTGGCTGACGCAGCCGGCCCCGCGCTGGCGCGGCCGCTTCACCGCCCTGATCAACATGCTCGACGAGGCCGAGGGCCGCAGCGCCGCCGGCACGCTCGACCCCGACAGCCGTGAGCAGCGCATGAACGACCTCGCCGCCCGCCAGCCCGCGCTCGAGATCTCCGCCGTGCCCGGCAGGCTCGCCGTGCAGCACCACAACCTCGCCGGCTGCCAGCTCCGCTTCTATCGCATGGACATCGAGCTGCTGTTCTCGCGCCAGCCGTTCGTGCAGGGCGACGTGGAGCGCTTCAGCTGGATCGAGCCCGGCCTCGTACAAACGCTGGCGTTCACCGGCGACGGCCGCAGCGAGGTCGTCATCCCGCCGGCCCTGCAGGGCGCCAACCTCGTGATCGAGGCCGTCGCGCCCGGCCTGCGTCGCGCCCTCACCCACTACGCCCACGACCTCGCCACCCAGCTCGCGCACCAGTACGGCCAGGTCAGGGTCCTGCGCGCCTCGGACCAGCGCCCGCTGCCCGCGACCTACGTCAAGGTCTACGCCCGCCAGGCCGGCGGCGGCGTGCGCTTCTACAAGGACGGCTACACCGACCTGCGCGGCCGCTTCGACTACGCCACGCTCTCGACCGACGACCTCGATCGCGTCGAGCGCTTCGCCATCCTCGTCGTCTCCGACGAGGCCGGCGCCACCGTGCTCGAGGCCGCACCGCCGCCGCGCTGAGGCCGGCGCGCTCGACTTCGCGCGATGAGCCTCACGGGTGGCGCCCGCGGCTCCGCGGGGTCGCGCGTCTGTGAACGAATGTGTGGCTGACTTGCCGGTGATCCCGGCGGGCCCGACCTGAGCTAAGTGAGACGGATGCAGCCGCTCGACAGCGCCGAAGAGGCCGCGATCCGGGTCCTGTTGATCGAGGACGACGAGCGCCTCGCTCAGCTGACCGCCCGCTACCTCGGGCTCCACCAGGTGATCGTGCACATCGAGGCCGACGGGCGCAGCGGCCTCGCCGAGGCGCTGCGCACCCGCTACGACGTGGTCCTGCTCGACCTGATGTTGCCGGGCCTCGACGGCCTCGCCGTCTGTCGCGAGCTGCGTATGCGCTGCGACGTCCCGGTGATCATGCTGACCGCGCGCGGCGACGAGACCGACCGTGTGCTCGGCCTCGAGATCGGCGCCGACGACTACCTCGGCAAGCCGTTCTCCTCGCGCGAGCTGCTGGCCCGGGTCCGCGCGCTGGTCCGGCGCGCCCGCGGCCGCGCCGGCCCCAATCACCGCCCGTTGCAGGTCGGCCGCCTGAGCCTCGACCCCGGCGCGTTGCGGGCCGCGATCGACGATGTCACCTTGCCGCTGACCAGCTACGAGTTCTCGCTGCTCTACGCGCTGGCCGAGCGGGCCGGCCGGGTCCTCAGCCGCGAACAATTGCTGGACCTCGTGCACGGCTCCGCCGAGGAGGCGTTCGACCGCTCGATCGACGTCCACATCTCGCGACTGCGCCGCAAGATCGGCGACGATCCGCGGCGCCCGCGGCTGCTGCTGACGGTACGCGGCGCCGGCTACATGCTCGCCGAGGGTGGACCGGCGTGAATAGTAAGTCCGGCACCAACAGCAAGTCCGGCGTGAGCACGCCGGCCCGGCCGCGCAAGCCCGCCTCGGCGCGCCTGGCCGTCCGGATCTACATGCTGTGGCTCGGGACCGCGCTGCTGATCGCGCTGACGATCGCCCTCGTGATCAGCGCGGTGGCTCGCCCGCCGCGCGGCCCCAACGTGCCCGAGTACATCGTCGGCGAGGTCATGCGTCGCTTCGATGACCCGGTCGAGTTCGCCGCCGCGATCACCCGCGTCGGCGACGTGCTCGGCGACGAGCTCACGATCTACGGCGACGACGATCGCCTGCTCGGCAGCTCGGTCGCCGAACCACCGCCGCCGCTGCCCGCCGAGGCGCGCCGCGGTCTGGTGC
>NZ_JACCSO010000212.1 GCF_013812955.1 Nannocystis sp.
GCCTGCAGCCCTGTCACGACGACCTGCGCGGGCACCCGAACAGCTGGTCGCGCGCGATCGCGGCGCTGCGCCACATGCGGGCCGCCGGCTCGCAGATCGCCTGCAACAGCCAGATCAACGCCCGCACGTTGCACGACCTCGAGCCGCTGCTCGAGCACGTCGCCGCCGAGGGCATCCACACCTGGCAGCTGCAGCTGACGCTCGCGCACGGGGTCGCCGCCGATCACCCGGAGCTGCTGCTTCAGCCCTATCAGGTGCCGGAGATGTTCACGGTGCTGGAGCGCCTGCTGGATCGCTGCGCCGCCCTCGGCGTCAAGCTCTACGCCGGCAACAGCGTCGGCTACTTCGGCCCGCTCGAGGCCCGCCTGCGCCGCAGCTCGACCTCACGCGGCCACTACTTCGGCTGCCAGGCCGGCGTCGCGGCCCTCGGCATCGAGAGCGACGGCAAGCTCAAGGGCTGCCCGAGCCTCGGCGGCGCCGCCAACAACGGCGGGCACTGGCGCGACCACGGCCTCGCGGCGCTCTGGGAGCGCGCCCCGCAGCTCGCCCACAACCGCGGCCGCGGGGTCGACGGCCTGTGGGGCCTGTGCGCCACCTGTTACTACGCGCCGGTGTGCCTCGGCGGCTGCACCTCGGTCAGCGAGCCCTTGTTCGGTCGTCCGGGCAACAACCCGATGTGCCACCACCGCGCGCTCGAGCTCGACCGCGAGGGCCTGCGCGAGCGCATCGAGTCGGTCAGCGCCGCCCCCGGCGAGCCCTTCGACCACGGCCTCTTCCGCCTGATCCGCGAGCACAAAGATCCGGCCCTGCGCGCCCTGCACGGGCCCGTGCAGGTCGATGAGCCGCGCACCAGCCGCGCCGACGAGCCCGCCGGGCCCGGCACGCCCCTGACGGCGCTGCCGCCCCGCACACCCCGAGCTTCGCCCTGAGCTCGACCCGAGCCGCGCCGCGCCGCGCCGCGCTCATGACCGCGCAGGGCCGCTCACAACTTATCGCCGTCGTCCGGCATCGCCCCCGCATACGGCAGCGGCAGCGTGTCCCAGCTGTCCTCGACGGTGGTCGAGCCGTCGCTGGTCGAGCTCGTGGTGTCGAAGCCGGTCGTATCGCCGCTCGAGTCGGCAGTGGTGTCGCCGCTCGAGTCGCCGCTCGTATCGCCGGTCGTCATCGGACCGCCGCTCGGATCCTCCGTCGTCGTCGCCGGGCCCGTGGTCGGCGCCTCGCTGCTGTTGCCGGTGTCCGAGCCGGTGCCGGTGCCGGTGCCGGTGCCGGTGCCGGTGACCGTCCCGGTCGTCACGCCGCCGGAGCTGGTCCCCCCGGTGCCTGTCGTGTCATTGCCCGTGCTCGCGGTCGTCCCGGTCGAGCCGGCCGAATCCGAGTCGTTGGCCCGGTCGCCGCAGCCGCTGAGGGCGAGCCCGAGTGCGAGCCCGATCGACGCCGTGGGCGCGAGCATCGCTCGCAGACGCACCCCGCAAAACGGACACCCGGACGCGTCAGGGAACACATGGCGGGTGCACGACGGGCAGAGCTGCATCCCTCGAAGGTACGCCGGCAGCGGCGCTCCTCGCAAGCGCCCCCGGATCCTTAGCGCACGAGGGCGCTGGCCGGCCGCGCGAGCTGTGTCATGGAAACTGGATGTCAGTGGCAGGCTCCATGGCTCTGGCGGCGCTGGAACGCCTGCCGGTGCTGCCGATGTCCAGCGTCGTGCTGGTGCCGGGCATGGTGCTGCCGCTCAACGTCTCCGGGCCCGCCGAGCGCGACCTCGTCGACTTCATCCGCGAGCACGACCAGCACCTCGGGGTCCCGCTGCTGCGCGCGCAAGAGCGCGGCGCCAACGGCAAGCCGGCCTTCGAGGCCGTGTTCGGCCTCGGCCGAATGCTGCTACACACGCCGCTCGCCGACGGCCGCCGTGTGATCCGCCTGGAGGGCGTGGGCCGGGTCCGCTTGCTGCACGAGCACCCGTCTCGTCGCAGCTTCCGCGAGGTCGCGGCCGCGCCGCTGCCCGACCCGCAGCCGCCGGACCCGCAGGGCCTGGCGGTGCTGCGCGCCCAGCTCGAGCGGATCGCCGCGCACGGCGGCGCCTACGAGCTCGCATTGACCACCGCGCTGGCGATCCCCGAGGCCCCCGCCTTCCTCGACGCGGTGACCATATGTCTACCCTGCCTCGAGCTGCTCGGTCGCAAAGGCAGGGTCGTCATCGACGATTTCACCGACCGGACCACCCACCTGCAACAACAGAGCCTGG
Organism: Nannocystis sp.; assembly: GCF_013812955.1. Lineage (GTDB taxonomy): Bacteria > Myxococcota_A > Polyangia > Nannocystales > Nannocystaceae > Nannocystis. The sequence continues at coordinate 2,243 of NZ_JACCSO010000212.1, forward strand.
CGGCCGAGTCTGCCGATCAGCGGGTCGCGCTGCTCTGCGCGCGCGCCAGCGCGGCCCTCGCCCGCTTCAGGGACCGGTCCCCCCCGAGGCTCACCAACTAGGCCAATTAGGCCAGCGACCACAGCCGCGGCCGCCCGCCCCCGATCCGGGTCCACGGGTAGGGCCTACAAATGGGGCCTGCGTAGGGCTTTTCCCAACTTATCTGTACCGACCATTCGAGCCAAAGTGAATGCGCGCTGTTTCACCTGTGACGACAAGGGTCCACCACAATCAATCAATCCGCGCGGCTCTCATGCACGCGAGGGGGCCGCTCGCATGATGCATCGCTCCGGCCAGTCGAGCGAGACGTCTCGGCTGGTCCGCCTGCGCCGGCTGTGCTGGGCCGCGGTGCTCAGCTACGAGCCCTTGGTGGCCGAGATCTGCCAGCTGGCCGTCGAGGACCGCCGGCGCACCAATGGCGCGACCCGGTCATTATGCGAGATGTACCGCCAGCTCCGGGACGGGACCGGCGACCCCGAGGCGCCGCGCTTCGACCATGAAGCCGCCACCGCGCGCTTGATCGCCGCGATCGCCGAGGCCGACGTCGACGATCTGTGGCTCGACCGGGTGCTCGCCGACATGGTCAGCCTGCAAGCCGGCATCCACGACGGCCTGAGCCTGCCCGCCTGCAGCGCCTGTGTCCGTGACCCCGCCTTCGTCGCCTACTTGACCTCCGTGCGGGCCGCCTACTTCGTCCTCGGCATCGAGCGGCGACGAGTCGAGGCCATGACCCCCGTGCCGGGCCTGCCCCGCGGCTGATCGGCGTCCGCGGCATCGGCATCATCCGCCTGTGCGGCCCCGGCGAGGCGCAGCCGCTCGAGCAGCGCCCCGGCCGGCTCGTCCGCCGGGTCCTGCGCGACCAGCTCGCCGCGAAACGCCCGCACCAGCACCGCCTGCGCCACCTCCGCAAGCGCGCCGCGCAGCCCGGCGTACAGCTGGGTGGCCCTGGCCAGGCGCTCGAGCCGCGCCGCGACCACCTGGGCGATCACCCGCTGCTCCGCGAGCGGCGGCACGGGCAGCGGCGCCGACTCGATGTCATCGGCGCTGACGTGCGGCAGCTGCGTGCCGGTCGCGCGCGAGCTCAGGTGATCGATGAATCGCCGACTCTGGAGATAGATGTACAGATATTCCGCCAGCACCGCCTCGCCCGCGATCAGCCGCCCGACCCGCTGGACCAGCAGGCACGGCAGGTCCTCCGCCCCGATCCGACACACCTTCAAGCCCTCCGCGATCAGCGGACGGTCCATGGCGATCACGAGGTCGCCCGCCGCCAGCTCGACCTGCGAATGCTCGCGCGCCTGCCCGGGCGCCAGATACACCGCGTCGTCCCACCGCGTCCGCCCCGGGGCGACGTTGATGCCCCGGAGCAGCCGCACCCCCGCGCCCTGATACCAGGCGCTCTTGAACGGGAAGCCCGGCTGCACCCGCGCCACCTCGCCCACGGCCGCGAGCGTCCACGACGGCGGCAGCGCCTCGTCCACCAGTGACGCCGACGACGCCTCCGTATGCCCCGCAGGCCGCCCCCGCCGGCCGTCCTTGAATCGCGCCGGCGACCCCGCGGCGGGCGCTCCGTCCGGATGCGCTGCCCGCCACGTCGCGCTCGCCGAACCACTCAGCCCATCCGCGAGGATCGCCTGACGCAGCCGCTCGAGCCGCGCCGGCACGGCGTCCAGCAGCGCCCCGGCCCGCGCGCAGCGGGCCCGCGCGCCCTGGACCTTGGCGACGATCCGCGCCTGCTCGAATGTCGGCGCGATCGGCACCCACATTTCGGCCGCCCTCGATCCGGACAATTCCTTGAAGGTGCTGCCGCTCGCCAGCGAATGCGCGTAGTCCGTGGCCGCGAGCAAATAGAGGTGCAGATACTCCGGGAGGATCTCCGGCGTGCGCAGCACGAAGCTGCGAAAGCCCTGGCTCGTGCACAGGGGCGCCGCCGCGATCGCGCAGCGGCCGATCGGCGCGCGCGACGAGAACACCACGCTGCCGGCCGGCAGCAGCCGCGCCGCGCTGGCCCGCAGGCCCCGCGGCGTCAGGTGCCGGGCGCCATGCGTGACGTAGGTCGAGTCGTGTCCGGCGAGGTCGGCCGGCGTCAACCAGGCGACCGCCCCCTCGCGCTCCGCCGCGAAGTTGTCCGGATCCCCGGTCCTCGGCGTGCCACCGCCGACCACCGCCGCCAGCTCCCCTGCCCGCGCCCACCGCCAGGCGGCGGGGATCGGCCAGCGACCGGTCGCGCCGGAAGTGCCGGAAGTGCTGGTCATGCCTTTCATCGGCCCGTATCACCCCCCAGATCGGCCTGCAACGCCTCGAGCTCGGCCGCCACCGCGCGCAGCAGCTCGAGCACCCCGGCGGTCAACACCTCGGGGTCGCCAGGCTGCTCGTGGTCCGCGGCGCCGCTCTCGCCCTGCCAGGCGATGTCGAGGTTGTCGCCGCGCTGCCCGATCTGCTCGCGGCTGAAGCGACGCCAGCGCGCCTGCTCGCGCCGCTCGCTGCGTCCCCGCGGGTCCGCGCCGTAGGCGGCCTCGAAGTCCGCGAGCTGCTCGCGCGTGAACGGGCTGCGCTTGCCGAAGTTCGGCATGCCGCTGCGCAGATCGTAGATCCACACCGCGCGGGTGTTGCCGCGATCGGTCTCGCCGCGGGTGAAGAACAGGACATTGGTCTTCACGCCCTGCGCGTAGAAGATGCCGGTCGGCAGGCGCAGCACCGTGTGCAGGTCGCAGCGCTCCATCAGCTCCGCGCGGACCTGCCGGCCGGTGTGGTCCTCGAACAATACATTGTCGGGCACCACCACCCCCGCCCGTCCCCCGGGCCGCAAGCCCCGATAGACGTGCTGCAGGAACGCCAGCTGCTTGTTGGCGCTCGTATGCTCGAGGTCCACGCGCGACGGACCCCCGCCGCCCTTCTTGCTGCCAAAAGGAGGATTGGTGAGGATGAGATCGGCGCGCCCGAGCCCGGCGCCCGCGCTCGACAGCGCGTCACCGAGCACCACCTGGCCCTCGATGTCGTGCAGCAGCAGGTTCATCCGCAGCAGCCGCTGCACGTCCTCGACCAGCTCCATCGCCACAATCTTGGCCTGCGTGCCATACTCGGAGGACGGCCGCTGGGGCCGCCGCGGATCCGCGCCCAGCTCGTCGGACTCGGCGCGCTGATCGAACTCGGCGTGCCGGTCGGACCCGGCGGGCTGCGTGCGCAGCCAGCGGTGGGCCGCGACCAGAAAGCCGCCGGTGCCGGCCGCCGGATCCTGGATCACCTCGCCGGGGCGCGGCTGCAGCAGCGCGACCATGCTGTCGACCAGCGGACGCGGCGTGAAATACTGACCGGCCCCGGACTTGAGCTCGCCGGCGTTCTTGGCCAGCAGACCCTCGTAGAGGTCGCCCAGGCCCTCCCTGCGGGCCTCGAACCAGTCGAGGCGGTCGAGGCCCTCGAGCAAGATCCGCAGGTGTCGCGGCTCCTTCAACGCGGTGCTCGCCCCGTGGAAGATCGCCCGCACCTGCGCCGAGCCCTGCGTGCCCAGGCCCTGCAGCAGGCCGCGATAAAAGCCCAGCACCTCGCCTTCGCTCTGGTCCCGGAGGGGGTCCCAGCGCAGTCCGGCGGGCAGATGCTGCTCCTGACCGGTCTCCTTCGCCATCTTTAAAAACAGCAGGAAGCTCAGCTCGCTGACGTACTGCTGATACGTGATGCCCGCGTCACGCAGCACATTGCACAGGTTCCAGAGCTTCTGGACGATGTCGCGGGTGACGGTGGACATGGCGCGCAGCCGCGCCATGTCTACCGCATCGCGGGCGCCGGCGTCACGGGTTCGCGCGCCGCCGCCGCCAGGCCCTCCGCACGCCCGTCAGGCCGACCGCCCGGGCTTGACGATGATCTCGACGCGACGGTTGTTGGCCCGGCCCTCGACGGTCGAGTTGTCGGCGACCGGCCGCTCGGCGCCGTGACCCTCCGCGGTGACGCGCTCCTGCGGCACGCCTTGCTCGACCAGAAAGTCACGGACCGCGTTGGCGCGGTTGAGCGACAGCACCTGGTTCAGCTCCGCCGACCCCCGCGAATCCGTGTGACCCTCGACCACGAAGGTCGTGTTCGGGTCACCCTTCATCAGCGCGTCGGCGACCTGCTTCAGCCGGGTCCGCGCCGCCGGTAACAGCGCATACTTGCCGCTGGCGAACAGCACGCTGCCGCTCAGCGTGATCACCGTGCCGCGCTCGTCCTGCTTGACGGTGGCGAGGCGAGCGAGGTCGGCGCTGACCTGCGCGACCCGCTGCTCCGCCGCCGCCCGGCGCTCGCGCTCGGCGATCAATTCCTCCTGCGTCGCCTCGAGCTTCGACCGGGTGCGGGCGACCTCCTGCTCCTTGAGCTGCCGCGTCTGCTGGGCGGCGGCGGCGACCATCCGCTGGGCCAGCTGGGTGCGAGCCAGCGTCGCGGCGAGCTCGGCCTTGCGCAAGGCGATATACGCCTGGTCGCGCACGACGCTGGTATCCCCCTTGTCGTCGTACAGCTGCTCGGCGTGCAGCAGCGACCGCCTGGCGACATGCAGCTCGGCCGGCGTGAGCTCCTTCGAGGGGCCGGCGGCCGCCTGCTCGTAGGCGCTGCGGGCTGCGATCAGCTCGCGCGGGGTCTCGTGGGCGCAGGCAGCCAGCATGACCAGCATGACCAGCGTGACGGCGGAAGCGAACGCGAGGATGGGCTTGCTGCGGGTCACGGTCTCACCTCCGGGTTTCTGACGGCCTCGACCCGCTGGCCGGCCTGTTCGGCGGCCTTGAGGGCGCGCGCCTCACGGACCAGGGCGATCGCCAGCTCGGCGTCGTTGGCGGCGCGCAGCGCCATATTGTGGGCACGCTCGTTCTTGTTGTCTTTCATCAGCTTCCTGGCCTTGCTGAGCTGCTCCTGGGCGAGTTGCAGCTGCAGCGAAGCCTGGGGGACATTGGCGGCACCGAGCTCCTCCGCGCCGCGCATCGAGGCGAGCGCATTGGCCATGGTATCGGTGGGCGGCGGGTGAGACGCGCACGCAGCAGCCGCGAGCGCGACACCGAGGATTATGATGAGACGTTGGGTCATGGGAAACTCCGCTGTGCGGGGGCGTGCGGGGCGCGGCATGTCGGCCCGCTTCGTCCGTCCCCACGGACGATCGGTCTATGAAAGTGGTCTGTGATCCGCGCAAATGCCGGTCGCACGATGCGACCATCCCCGGACGGACGAGCCCGGCCCGGCGCGCGGGAAAACTCGCCCGACCCTCGCCCGACCCTCGCCGCAGCCTGACCGCCCGCCAAAGCGCCCGCCGAACGCACGCCAGCCCCCTTCTCTCGCCGCGCTGGCCGGCGGATACTGCCCCGGACATGACCAGCCCGATCCCGCATAACTGGCAGGTGCCCGAGGTCTTTCGCGAGCGCATGGGCACCCTGGCCGGCCGCCAGCGCTGCATGCTGCACGCCGGGCACCTCCTCGTGATCCTTCACGAGCTCCCCGACCCCGAGACCCCCGACAAGCGCCCGGCTCAGCTCTACTGGCGCGCCCCGGACGGCAAGTGGCAGGCCAGCGCCGGCGGGGCTCCGGGCATCGCGCCGCTGCGCGCCCACGTGGATTCCTTCGTCGAGGCCGCCAACCGCCTCGAGACCCGCGGCGACGAGGCCGACTCCGCCGACGACTGGTTCTCGCTCGTGCACGACGCCGGCCCGATGCTCCGCACCGCCCGCAACCTGCACCGCACCCTGCAGGAGGCCCGCGACGCCGCCAAGGACGACCGCGCCCTGATCACCGTGCGCGACCTCGCCGGCGACGCCGAGCGAGCCTTCGACCTGATCCACGCCCACGCCAAGGAAGGCCTCGACTATACGATCGCCCGCCGGGCCGAGGAGCAGTCGCGCGACGCCCAGCATATGCTCGAGGCCGCCCACCGACTCAACATGATCGCCGCCGTGTTCCTGCCGGTCACCGCCGTCGCCACCCTGCTCGGCATGAACCTGCACCACGGCCTCGAGGACTGGCCCGCCCCCGTGACCTTCTGGCTGACCGTCGGCCTGTGCTTCATCTTCGGCCTGTGGATCAAGGCGTCGATGCCGCGGCTGGACGCGCGGGCTGTTGATGACAAGCCGGTAACGGGCGGCGGCAAGGGCAAGGGCAAGAGTGCGGGCAAGAGTGCGGGCAAAAGTGGCGCGGCGGCGAAGTCTGGTGGGATCAAGGGGCGCTGACGGGCGCTGACGGGCCCATCGCATGAGGGCGCACATGGGCCGTGCGCATGAGGGCGTTTTGCCGGAAGTTGCCTTACGAGGGCTGGTGCATGCGAGGGACACTCAGTCCTCGCGTCAGCCCTCCAGTCAGGCCCGCACCGGACGTCGGCACATATGTCCAGCTCGCTCGAGTCCAGTGCTCGGGGCACCCAAAAGCTCGCCACGCTCTCGTCGATGACGCCGATGACGCCGATGATTCGCCGATGATTCGCCGCCGTGGCCACGGCAATCGCGGCAAACGTGGTGGCCGCCCCCCTATCACTGACTTACCGAGGCTTTTGTGCCCCTGTGCACGCCTTGCTGAGGCGCGGCTGAGCCGGATCATTTTGCGTTGACATACTTCCCCCCAGATTGTACGCAGGGTGTGCTCGCTTCAAACCACTTTTCCAACGAACCCCACAAGCTGATCTCCCGCCTTGGGTCCTGTTGACCCCGGGGTCGAGGGATATCGACACTGTCACATTCGTGCGGCTGGAAGCCGGATGTGCGGTCGAGGACGGCGGCGCGCGCCCTGAACAGGCCGCGGCGCCCTCGTCATCCTCGTGCTCGCATACGCCGTCGCGGCGATGGTGCGGACATCCCTCTTTTTGCGTCCAGACGACAGGAAAGGCGACCATGACCACGCACGCTCGATCGATCCGTCACAATGTCCTCCTCGTCCCTCTCACCGCGGTCGGGCTCATGCTGCCCGGCTGTGACGAACCTACTGGCTCGGCCGAATTCGCGGATGCACGATTCCCGGCCCTGCTCGGCCACGAGGACCTGTTCGGCGAGAATTCCCCGCCGCCGCCGCCGGGCGAGGACGGCGAGTACTTCAGCGAGGCCGAGGAGGAGGGCCAGGCGATCTATGGTGGGGTGACGGCGCCGGTGTGCGGCTGGCCCTCGACGGTCGAGCTCGGCGGCGCGTGCACGGGCACCCTGGTCCACCCGCAGGTCGTCATTTACGCCGCCCACTGCGGCGCGAGCTACAGCAAGATCTACTTCGGCGAGAACTATCAGGCCCCGGCCAAGTCGGTGACGCCGAGCTCTTGCAAGGTCGTGCCCGGCGGCAAGCCGGGCAGCGGCAACGACTTCGCGGTGTGCAAGCTGTCGGCGCCGGTGACCAACGTGCCGATCACGCCGATCCTGATGGGCTGCGAGACCGCGATCCTGAAGCAGGGCCAGGCCGTCACGCTGGTCGGCTTCGGCAACGCCGACAACGGTCCCTACGGGATCAAGCGCCAGGTCACCACGACGATCAACGGCATCGACGCCAACAATGAGATCTCGATCGGCGGCAACGGCAAGGACACCTGTCAGGGCGACTCCGGCGGCCCGGCCTTCGTGCAGCTCGCCGACGGCACCTGGCGCGTGTTCGGCATCACCTCCTACGGCGGAGCCTGCGGCAGCGGCGGCAAGTACTCGATGATGCACAAGGGCATGAGCTGGTTCGAGTCGACCGTCGGCCTCGACCTCACGCCGTGTCACAACGCCGACGGCACCTGGAACCCGAGCGCCGCCTGCGGCAGCTTCGCCAAGGCGCCCGGCAACAGCGGCGGCACCTGGGCCGCGGGCTGCAACGTCGGCCCGGTGGGCGGGCTCAGCACGGCCTGTGGGGCGGCCTACGGCGGCGTCCTGCCGCCCGCCCCTCCGCCCCCTCCGCC
>NZ_JACCSO010000226.1 GCF_013812955.1 Nannocystis sp.
TCGCCCTCGCCGCGGCCAGCAGCGCCAGCTTCAACGGCGGCGGCGGCCTGCTGCACGACCCGGTCAGCCAGCGCATCCGCGCCCGCGTCGCCCAGCGCCTTCAGGGCCGCGTCGGACCGACCGCCCCGCGGCCCATGGACGTCGACCCCAACGCGCCGGACCTCGGCCTCACCAGCCTGCGCCAGGGCGACGTCATCGTCGTCGAGTCCGGCGATCCGCTGCTCGACGGCGACTACCTGGTCGACGGCGTCGTCAACCTCCGCGAGGGCGCCCAGGTCAGCGTCGTCGCCGTCATGACCGACGCCGACCGCACCCGCTGGCTGGTCGGCTCACCCGACCAGGACCGCCTGTTCCTCTGCGAGCCGATCCGCGGCCACGGCCTCACGGGCGAGCCGCCCCGCCACATCCATCACGACGAGCGAGACTACGCGCTCGAGCGCCGCGGCCAGTCGAGCGCCGCCGGCGTCGGCATGCACGGCCGCCCCGCCCTGCCGCGCGTCGCCACCTACGTCTACCGCGCCGGCCCCGACCACGCCCTGTGGCTCGAGCGCTGGGGCGAGCAGATCCTCATGGGCACCGCCACCTCGGTCTCCGCCCACGACGTCCACTTCCTCCCCGGCTCGTGAGCGACGTGCGCCCCGCGGGCCCCACCACCGCGGGCCCCACCACCGCGAGCCCCACCACCGCGGGCCCCACCACCGCGGGCCCCGTCACCGCGAGCCCCACCACCGCGGGCACCACCACCGCGAGCCCTACCGCAGGCAGTGCCGCGGGCCCCTCGACCCCGCAATCTGCCACCGGCCTCGCCACCACGAACTCCGTCCCGAGCGCTCCAGCGAGCTCCCTTGCAGGTTTCACCGCAGCCCTGCGCGTCCCGTCCGGCGCCTCGCTGACGACCTTCACCATCTTTCGCTACCCGCCCGGCCAGCGCCTGTGGGCCTTCACGTGGATGGGCCGGGCCCGCCGACCGCTCGCCGCGACCGCCGGCCTCGGCTTTCATCGCCTGCTCGGCTCCGGCAGCGGCCTCGGCTTCTCGCTGATGCCCGACTTCGGCCGCTACGCGCTGCTCGCCACCTGGTCCTCGGAGCAGGCCGCCGACGACTTCTTCGCCGCCGCCCCGCTGCTCGCCCGCTGCCGCGAACACGGCGCCGAGCTGTGGACCGTCAAGCTGCTGACCCTGCGCAGCCGCGGCTCATGGGCCCGTGCCCAGCCCTTCAGCGTGCACCCCCACGAGCTCCCACCCGGCCTGCCGCGCGTGGTCCTGACGCGCGCCAGCCTGCGCCTGCGCGCCATGCCCGGCTTCTGGTCCCGGGTCCCTGCCATCAACCGCAGCCTCGCCGCCGCCCCCGGCCTGCGCCTCGCGCTCGGCGTCGGCGAGCTGCCCTGGGTCCGCCCCGTCACCTTCAGCATGTGGGACGACGACGCCTGCCTCGAGCGCTTCGCGTACCAGGGCTCATGTCACCACGCCGGCGCGCTCGCGGCGCTCCAGCGCCGATGGTTTCGCGAGGACCTGTTCGCCCGCTTCGCCGCCATCGCCAGCCAGGGCCGCATCACCGGCCAGAGCCATCCCGCCGGCCGCGACCCCAGCGGCTTCCAGCTCGCGCCATGACACCATGACGCCATGACACCATGACACCCGGACACATGGCCTCCGGGACATGTCCAATCAGACATGTCCCAAAGCTCAGATCACAGCGTCTTGAGGTACTCGATCACCGCGTGCCGCTCGGCCGGGCTCAGGTGATCGCCGAAGGTGTGCCCGGTGTTCGTGTGGGCGATGTGGGTGGTGTCGTAGATGAACTTGCGCTCGTCCTCGCCGGCCGCGGCGTGCCCATACGGTAGATCGACGAACGGCCAGCCGAGCGCCCACTGGTCGAAGTGCGTGCTGTCGAAGTCGACCCGCTTCCAGTAGGTCGGCCGCTGGGTGCTGTCGAGCACCAGCTCGATCGTCGGCACCGAGCCGTTGTGCAGGAACGGCGCGGTCGCCCACACGCCATCGAGCGGCGGCGCCATGTAGCCCGGGAACGGGTCGTCGGGCTCCATGCGCGTGACCGACCCGTAGAACGACTCATTGTACCAGTCGACCAGCTGCGGCGCGTACTTGGTGCCGCCCTCCGCGACCACCGGGTCGGTGCCGATCAGGTCGAGCGGGAACAGCAAGTTCGGGTAGGTGTCGTCCTCGTCGTTCTCCGCGTAGGTCCCGTGGCAGCCGGCGCAGTTGGCCAAGAACACCGCCTCGCCCTCGCCGGCCAGTTTTGCGTCGATCATGAACGGATACTTCGGCGCGCGCACCGAGCTGATGAACGCCTGGATGTCCGCGAAGTAGCTGTCGATCTCCTTGGCCTCCGCGACGGTGTCGGTGCACAGCGCGGTCGCCAGCATCATCGTGCCGCGGTGGTCGCCGCGGGCCATGCCATTATAAAAGAGCGCGTGCTTCTTGTGCGCCCGCCACCACGGCGGCGGATCCGACGGCACCTGGAATTCGGGCACCGGCGTCAGCAGCTCGTCGCTCCATTCCAGCGTGTGCCGGTCACGATGGGCCACCAGCGTCACCGCGACCGCCTCCGCGGGGTTGGTGCCGACCGTGCGCATGATCGTCGGCGGCCCGAGCACCTTGGTCCGGTTGACGAAGCGCGTCATCTGCTCGAGCCCCGGGATCGGGATGACGGGGATCGGCACCGCGTTGAGCAGCGCGCTCATGTCCTCGGTGAAGTCCGCGTCCGCCGTGCCGAGGCCGACCGTCAGCTGGCCGTTGAACTTGCCCGCGTGACACTGCAAACAATTCTGCGAGACGATGTCCGCCCCGTCGACGGTGTGCACCGTCCAGTTGTAGGGCACCTCGGCGTTCTTGCCCGAGCGCCCCGGCAGCGTCTGGTCGCCGATGTACGTCCCGAGGAACGGCTTCGCCAGCCCGAACATCAGCCAGGGGATCCCGCAGCTGATGTACCCCCTGGTGACCAGCGCCTGATAACCCTTGATCGGATCGCCTGGCGCCTGCGGCTCCGCCGGGATGTACACGCCAAGGTCCCACGGGCCCGGCATGCTCGCGGGGCCGGTCGTGCCGCTGCCCTCGTCCGTACCCGAGGACGTGCCGTCCATGCCGCCCGTCGGTGTCGACGCACCGCCCGTGCTGTCCGCACCTGCGCCGCCGGTCTTACCCGGATCGCCGCTGCTGTCACCGCCGGTGCTCGCGGGAGCTGTATCGCCGCTGGTCCCGCCCGCGTCGCCGCAGCCGCCGAGCACCACCAGCACACCGATCACCGCACGCGCGCCTCGTCGTCTCGTCATGGTCCGGCCCTCACCGCGACCGTAGGACCGGTACCGCGCCTCACGCAAGGGTTGATCGTACAAAAAGCTTCAGGCCGCGGCGCCCTTGGCGCAGGTCCTTCGACCGGCGCCAAGACGTGCCAGGGCGTGAAGCCGGCCGGCATAGCCGGCCTGACAGCGTTTTCGTCAGACGCGATCCGTGCGCATGCCGACGATCAGGCGGTACACGGCGAGCAGGATGATCGAGCCGACGATCGCCGCGATGAGGCCCGGGCCATCACCGACCTCGGTGTACCAGCCGAACGCGCGTCCGAGGAAGCCGGCCGTGAATGCGCCGGCGACGCCCAGCAGCATCGTCACGACAATGCCACCGGGGTCCCTGCCCGGCATGATGAGCTTGGCGAGGGCTCCTGCGACCAGACCGATGAGTAGCGTCCAAATGATTCCCATGATGTGCAGCTCCCTTTGGGGTGGATGCCGCAAGCTAGCGCGCACCTGGAAGCACGCAAGCGTGGCCCTGCGCCGCGCTGCCACCGATCGCCACCATGGGCGACTGGTGGGCCCATCACGGCATTGTAGGGATTCTCCGGACCCGCGATTCATGGCCCCAGCCCGGCCAACGCGCCCTTACCGCCAAACGCACGCCGTTCGTTCTGCGCGGCGCCAAGTCCCTCAAAGCGGCGATTACCACCATTATTGCGCGAATGGTTTATCTGCGTAATCGGGCTCAGCGCAGCACCGGCTGCGCGCGCCGATGACGGAACAAATACAGCCCGAGCGACAGAAACAGCGCCACGTTGAAGCACATCACCACGGTAACAATGGAAAGGGTCGACAGGGCGATCATGAATGGCTCCTCTTTCTTGGCTTCATCCTGAGCCCTCCCGGGCCCGGGCCGAAGCGAAGCATTTTCGTCCCGCCTCCCGCTCGCGCGCAGGTTTTTAGCGGCTGACCTCGCCCCGCAGGTCGGTTCCTGACGTGACGTCAGCCTCCTCGTGATAGATCCTCGGTCCACGATGCCCCCGCCCCCGCTCTACGTCGTCGGCGCCGGCGCGGTCGGCCTCCACCTCGCCGCTCGCCTCTCGCGGGTCACCCCCGTCACCCTGGTCGCCCGCGGCCCGCGGGTCGCCCGCCTCGCCCGCGACGGCTTCAACCTCGCCGGCACCGAACAGAGCCACCACGTGCTGCCCGTGGTCGACATCGACGCGCCCCTGCCCGCCGTCGCCGACCTCCTGCTCGCGGTGCGGGCCACCGACCTGGCCCACACCCTCGCCCAGCTGAGACCCGGACCGCAGCACACC
>NZ_JACCSO010000238.1 GCF_013812955.1 Nannocystis sp.
GCAGCGGCCGACGCTTGTCGCGCGCGACGCGGTCGGCGCCACCGTGGTGGCGGCGCTCGACACCACCGTCGACCCCTGCACCGACTTCTATCGTTATGCCTGCGGCGGCTGGATCAAGAAGACCACGCGCCCGGCGGACAAGGCCCGCTACGGCCGCGGCTTCGGCGAGCTCGCCGACCGCAACAACGCGCTGCTGCGCAAGATCCTCGAGGATGCATCGGCCGCGAAGAGCAAGGCGGGCTCGGTCGACGGGATGCTCGGGGCGTTCTGGGGCGCGTGCATGGACGAGGCCGCGATCGATAGAGCCGGCATCGGCCCGCTCGCGCCGCTGCTCTCGCAGGTGACCACGGTCAAGGACGAGGCGAGCCTGATGCGCGTGGTCGGCAAGCTGCACAGCGGCTTCTTCGGCGGCAACGGCCCGCTGTTCACCTTTTTCATCGAGCCCGACGCCAAGCGCCCGGACGTCTACGTCGCGCAGCTGCAGCAGGGCGGCATGGGCCTGCCGGACCGCGACTTCTACTTGAAGGATGACGCGCAAAGTAAGGCGCTGCTGGCCGCGTACGAGCAGCACGTCGCGCGCATGCTCGGCTTCCTCGGCGAGTCGCCGGAGCAGGTCGCGGCGCAGGCGAAGCAGATCGTCGGCTTCGAGACCGAGCTGGCGAAGATCGCCCTGCCGCGCGCCGACCTGCGCGACCCGGACGCGATCTACAACCTGCTCGGCGTGACCGGGCTGCAGGCGTTGGACCCGGCGACGTCGTGGAAGCCCTACTTCGACGCGCTCGGGTACACCAAGATCGGCGGAGACCTCAACATCGCCACCCCGGCGTACTTCAAGCAGCTCGGCGCGGTGGTCCGCAAGACCGACGTGCCGACCCTGCAGGCCTACCTGCGCTGGCACATCCTGCGCGTCGCGGCCCCGGCCCTCAGCAAGGACATCGTCGACGCCGAGTTCGAGTTCACGTCGATCCTGACCGGCGCCAAGGAGCTGTCGCCTCGCTGGGAGCGCTGCGTCAACCTCGCCAACTTCGGCCTCGGTGAGCTGGTCGGCCAGGCCTTCATCAAGGAGCGCTTCGCCGGCGCCAACAAGCAGGTCGCGCTCGACATGATCGGCAGCATCGAGGCCGCCTTCGAGGAGGGCCTGCCGGCGCTGGCGTGGATGGACCCGAGCACCCGCACCCGCGCGATCGAGAAGATGAAGGCGCTGCGCAACAAGATCGGCTACCCCGACCGCTGGCGCGACTACGCCAAGCTCAAGCTGACGCGCAAGGATCACCTCGCCAACGTCATCGCCGGCCGCCGCTTCCTGTTCGCGCACGAGGCCGATCGCATCAGCAAGGCGGTCGACAAGGACGAGTGGCAGATGCCGCCCGCGCTGGTCAACGCCTACTACAACCCCTCGGTCAACGAGATGGTGTTCCCGGCCGGCATCCTTCAGCCGCCCTACTTCAGCGCCGACTTCCCGATGGCGATGAACTTCGGCGGCATCGGCATGGTGATGGGCCACGAGCTGACCCACGGCTTCGACGACCAGGGCCGCAAGTTCGACGCCCGCGGCGTGCTGCGCGAGTGGTGGGATCCGAGCGCATCGGCCAAGTTCCAGGAGCGCGCCCAGTGCGTCGAGACCCTGTACGGCGGCATCGAGGTGCTGCCCGGCGTCAAGCTCAACGGCAAGCTGACCCTCGGTGAGAACATCGCGGACTTCGGCGGGATCAAGGCCGCCTACGCCGGCTTCAAGACCTGGCAGCGCGGCAAGGACGACCAGCCGCTGATCCAGGGCCTGAGCAGCGATCAGCTGTTCTTCCTCGGCTTCGCCCAGGGCTGGTGCAGCCACGAGACCGACGAGAGCCAGCGCCTGCGCGCCACCGTCGACCCCCACAGCCCGCCCAAGGAGCGCGTCAACGTGCCCCTGACCCACTTCCCGGGCTTCTGGGACGCGTGGCAGTGCCAGGCGGGCACGCCGATGCACAGCGCGAACGCCTGCGAGGTCTGGTGAGGCCGGCGCGGACCTGAGCCCGCGGGCTCCCAGGGTCGACCCCGGCGGGGCCGCGACTGGCGAAAGGTTTGACAGCCAGACGGCCGATGGTGGACGCTCCCGTGCATATGCGTCGCGCCTCCCTACTCGCGGTCTCGGGCCTCGCTCTCGCGCTCCCCTGGAC
>NZ_JACCSO010000270.1 GCF_013812955.1 Nannocystis sp.
TGCCTGATCGGACATGTCGCTTGTGTGCTGCCGGCTCCGGGCGCGACCGGCATCGAGCTGCTGTGGAGCGTGCCCGAGGGCAACCAGGCCGACGCCCCGGCGCTGGACCCTGCTGGACGGCTGCGCAGCTGCGCCGGCGCCCGCCTGGGCCACGTCGAGGCCGAGCTGCGGGACATGGACGCGGCCGAACGCCACCAGACCTTCAGCTTCACCTGCGCGGCGGGCAACCCCCCGTCGGCCACGCGCATCGCCGAGCCCCCGGAGATCTTCATCGACGTGCGCGATGGCCGCTACACGCTCGATCTGCGCTGGTTCGGCTCGGCCCGTGACCTCGATGCTGCCCCCCTGCTCGGCACCATCCACCAGACCCTCGCGGTCACGGCCGACACGATCGTGCCCGTCGAGCTCGAGCTGCGGACCCCGCTCCTGCCCTGGGCGCTCGATCTGCGCGGCACCGCCGCCTGCGAGCAGCTCACCCTGGAGATCCTCTACGCCGACCCGGCCGCCGACCTCCTCGATCCGGACCCCGCGCTCCCGGCCTACCGCCACAACCTGCGCAGCGAGCAGGGCCTGCACTTCGGCGGCCCCATCCCCTGCGCCAGCCTCTCCGACGGCCTCCAGAGCTTCACCGACCTCGACCGCGGCGCCTATCGCCTGCTGCTCGACATCGACGGCCGCCGTTGCGAGCAGGGCTTCCTCGTCGATCAGGACAGCGCGCCGCTCGCGGTCGACCTTGCCAAGCCCGGCTGCGCCGGCTAGACACGCACGGATGGCGCGCGCCCCCCTCCTCCTCTCCGTGGCTGCCCTCGCGCTGGCCACGGCCTGCGCCGACGACCCCAGCTTCGTGCTGCGCTGGCAGGTCGGACGCTCGGCAGCCGAGGCCGACCGTGAGCTGCGCTCCGTCCGACAGTGCAGCGAGCTCGGGCTCAGCTTCGTACGCGTCGTCACCCTCTCCGACGACGGCACCGAGGTCGACCGCCGCGAGTTCCCCTGCTTCCCCGACGAGTTCAAGGAAGCCGACGGCGGCGCCCCGGGCCCCGAGCTCGCGGCCGGTGACTACTTCGTCAACGTGCTCGGCCTGACCCGCCGCCAGCTCACCCGCCCCGATCCGAACCCGGAGGACCCGAACGAACAGAACCCGGTGCTCGCGCGCGACTCCATCAAGGTCACCGTACGCACCAAGGGCGAGGGCACGCTGGTCCGCGGCATTCACCTGATCGGCGCCGACGAGTGCGCCGACGGCGTCGACAACGACCGCGACGGCGCCGTCGACATGGCCGATTCGCCCTGTCGCGACGGCCAGGTTTACGAGGACCTCGACCTCTCGGGCGCGCTCTTCACCTTCGAGGCGACCCTGCTCGGCGGCGACAACCCGCGCGCCACCTGCAACGGCCTCGGCCTCGCCAGCTTCCGCGTCAGCCTCGACGGCGACCTCGCGGGCGCCCGCACGATCCCCTGCACCACCACCGTGCAGTCGTTCAGCGCCGACCTGGCGCCCGGCGAGCACAGCTGGGTGGTCGAGGGCCTCGACCGCGACGGCGTCGCCGTCACCGAGCCCCTGACCGACCCGCTCACCGCGAAGTTCACCATCGCCGAGACCGGCTTCACCCTGGTTCCGATCGTGGTCGACTTCTCGATCGCCAGCTTCCTCGCCGAGCCGGCGTTCAGCGGCCCGCTGCTGTTCTCGATCCAGTACCTGCCCTACCCCGATGCCCCGCTGACCCGCCCCTGCGACCCCGTCGGCCTCAACCTCGGCAACCTCGTGCTCGGCACCACCCGCGTCACCCTGCTCGGCGACGATCAGGTCGCCGACCAGATCACGCTCGACGAGCTGCCCTTCCCCGTCGAGGACGTGTGCACCGAATTCGACCGCGTCCGCACCACCAGCGACCTGGTGTGGGACAGCGTCGAGGGCGCGACCAGCTACTCCGCGCAGGTCGAGACCTGGGCCGCGGACGACGACGGCAACGGCCCCTGCTTCTCCAACGTCGGCGCGCCCGAGCTCCTGGCCCCGAACATCAGCGTCGCGCTCACGGTCCCGCGCGTGCGAACCGATGGCGTCTGCGCCGACTGCACCTCGAACATGCAATGCGCCCGCTGCGAGAGCGGCGTGTGCCTCCGCTGAGCCCGACCCTGCCATGACCGAGACCCACGACGAAGCGGAAAAGACCAGCTCCCGCCGCAAGCGCCGCGGCACCGGACCGATCTCCACCGAGGAGCAGCGCCTGCTCTCGACCTCGCGGCCGGCCAGGACGGCGGCCCCGCGCGAGCCCAGCGAGCCCGCGCCGCGGGCCCTGAAGTTCGGCCGATACGAGCGCCCCGACTTCGAGCGCGTCGAGAGCATGCTGGCCGCCTTCGCCAATCGCCGGCTCGGGCCGCTGGTCAACGCCGTCGCCCAGGGCTTCTACGGCGCCGCCACGGCCGAGGAGCGCGAGAACCCGGGCATCCGCACCGCCTTCTACAGCTTCTTCCTCTACACCTACCGCGACCCCAAGGGCATCCGCGTCATCGACCTGTTCGCCGACGCCGGCCTCCCGGTCGAGGGCCGACAGAAGGCGGCGCTCGCGGCCTGCTTGCAGGCCCGCCTGGTGGTGATGAGCATCGACGACGTGCACCCCGGCAAGCACCGCATGCGCGGGCGCGATCTACTGCGCGACGAGCCCGTCACCGCGCTCGACCGCAACGCCTCGCAGCTGGTCAAGCCCGGCGAACGCCTGATGTGCTGGCAGATCCCCTGGGGCACCTCGTGGCAGCCGATCGGCTACGCCGTCCAGGTCGAGCAGCGCAAGGCCGTCGCCCTCGACCGCGCGCTCGAGACCCTGTGCAACAACCTCCGCGCGGTCCGGCGCGAGATGCCCGAGCAGCACGCCGCGAACCTGTGGTGGCTCGTCCACCGCGTCGCCAATATGTGAAAAGGGCCCGGCCGCAGCTGCGACCGGACCCCGCTGACTACGATCTCCGCGGAGCCCCGTGGAGCCCCGCTCGGAGCCCCAGAGCCGCCGCGATCAGCTCCGACGCCGGCGCAGGCCGAGCAGGCCGAGGGCCGACAGGCCGAGCCAGAGCGAGCCCTGCGGATCCGTGCTGCTACGGCAGCCGCAGCCCGAGTCGTCGTTCTGGCCGCCGGTGGTCGCCGCATCGGTGGTGCTGCCGGTTCCGCCGGTCCCGCCGGTCTCGCCGTCGGTGCCGCCCGAGGTCGGCGCGTCGGTGTCACTGGTGGTCGGCGGACCGTCGGTGTCACCGGGCACGCGCGGCCAGCCGTGCGACAGGTTCCACTCCTTCAGCTTCATGTTGATCGCCGCGGTGTTGTTGACGAGGGTCATCGGCGCGCCCTTGAGCGCCACCGTCTGGACCTCCTCCGCGAACCACTCCTCGTCGGGGATCGCCGGCCAGGGGCCGCCGCCGGGGATGTAGAACTCGCGCTCGTCGGGCAGGGTCACCACGCTGTCGGCGTTGCACAGCACGTAGTTCTCGGCGATGCGCACGTTCGGCACCTCGGCGAGGTCGGGGTTTTGATGGAAGATCGGGTCCTCCATCATCTCGGCCGGCGAGATCGTCGTGTACATGCGCGTCAGGTACGGCCAGGTCGTCAGCAGCTCGTCGGCGTGCATGCCGGGCTCGATCACGCGGGCCAGCAGCGCCGCCGAGAACTCGGCCCCGTCGTTCCACTTGAGCAGATCGATCTGCCCCACGTAGGAGGCCATGTCGCCGTAGAAGTCGAGCGGCTCGACGCCGTCCGGCGGCGGCAAGAACTCGAGCAGCAGCGGCAACACCAGCGGGTGGCTAAAGAAGCAGCTGAAGTTGTCGAAGCAGGACGCCAGGTTCTGCTCGTTGAGCTTCGACACCACGAGGGACGGGTCGAGGCCGACGAAGGCCGCCTGGTTCCAGGCCGGGTTGTAGACCGAGAGATTGGCCCCGGGCCCCGCACCCGCGAACTCGGTCACGAACGCCCGACCATCGGCCCCGAAGGCGTCGACCGCGTTGGTGATCACCTGCTTGTAGTTGGTGCCGAAGTTGAGCCAGTCGATCTTCAGCGGATTGACGAGCACATGCTTGTAGTTGGTCGGCGCCGCCCGGTTGTCGGCCATCACGAACACCCGGATCTCCATGTCCTCGACCGCCGCGATCCGCGTCAGACGCAGCGGGAAGCAGGTCTCCACCGCGGGGTAGGTCAGCGTGATCGGGTGCACGTCCTCGACGCCCTGGCCCGCGGCGAGCTTGAGCGCGACGATGACGTTGCCCTCGTCGAGGTACTGCTGCAAGATGCCCGCGGCGTTCTCGTCCCACACGTAGCCGTTGTCGAGCAGCCAGGTCTTGATCGTCTCGACGGTCGCCGCCTGCAGCACGGCGATCTGGAACGCGCCGATCTGCACCTCCTTCACGACCGGATTGCCCCCCTCGGATTCCACGCCGCCGCTGGTCCCAGCCTCTCCGGTGTCACCGCCGTTGGGGTCACCGCTGCTGGTGAACGGGCCGCTGTCGGTGCCGAAGCCGCAGCTCTCGAAGGTCGTGTTCAGCCCGTAGGTCGGCACCGAGGCCGACAGCAGGGTGTTGAACAGCGGCTGCGAGCCGACCGAGAACTCCGGCACCGCAGCCAGCGGCACCAGCCAGCCGAACTGCTCCGCGTTGGTGTTCGGGTCGATGTTGATCTGGATGTGCACCTCCAGGTCCGTATCCCCGAGCACGAAGATCACGTTCTCGCCGGTCTGGTCGACCGGCATCGGGCCGGGCACGCCACCGTCACAGAAGGTCCCGCCGCACGCCTCGGCCTGCGTCGGCGCCAGGGCCACACCACCCGCGGCCAACATCGCCACGAGGCCCGCAGTCTTCATCTTCCACCGCTGATTATTTGTTCGTCGCATCACACGCTCCATCAAGGAAAAGCAAAAATGCAGAGCCTCAAGGTCCCACACCCGCGACAACCCTTCCAGCGCGACCTCCATTAATTTTCACGCAAATCCAGATCCGTCGGTTCGCGTCCGCGCTTCGGCGCACGGCATATGGCGCGCGCGTCGTATGTCATCCGCGTCATGCCTGTCATGCCTGTCATGCCTGTCATGCCTGTCATGCCTGTCATCCGCGTCATGCCTGTCATGCCTGTCATCCGCGTCATGCCTGTCATCCGCGTCATGCCTGCCGCTCACGAACCACGGCTCACGAACCGCGGCTCACAGACCGCAGCTCACGGCCACACGCTTCACGCTCAGGAGCGGAAGATGTAAGCCCGCTGCGCGTGCACCCGAAACACCCCGCGGGCGCGCGGCTGCGCCGGTCCGCCGGCATCGAGCCCCGGGGTGACGCCCGGGTTGGCGGCGGAGTTGGCGGCCGCATTCGTGGCCGCATTCGTGGCGGAGCTGGCGGCCGAGCTGGCGGGTTCGGCCGGCTGCTTCGGCGGCACGACATCGAGGTGGAAGCGCACCGTCGGCGAGGGTTCGATGTTTCGCAGATAGGCGAGCGAGAACTCGCGGGCCTCGTTCTCGTCGCAGGCGAGCACGGTGAGGCCGGTGGTGTAGCCGTCGGAGTTCTCGGGCCACGACGCCGGCCGTTCGCCGGCCTCGGCGCGAGCGAGCACCGTGAAGATGGTGACCTGCGGCGAGCGCCCGTGGTCGGCCTCGTTGAGGCTGTCGAGGATGTGCGGCGTGATCCACTCGCGCTGTCCGGCGATGCGAGCCACCTCGCGCGCCTCGGCTTGCCGACCGTTTTGCCACAGCGCCTCGAACACCTCCTCCACGACCAGGCTGCAGTAGCCGGCGTTGCCGGCGTCGCCGCCGTAGCGCCGCTCGAGCAGGTCGAGCGCCCCGTACAACAGCCCGAGCGCCTCGTCGAGGTCACACTCCGGCGCGCTCAGGCGCCAGCCGCCGAGCACCGCGAGCGTCAACGCGTTCTCCGGGTCGAGCCGGCGCGCCTGCTCGAGCGCCGTCTGGGCGTGCTCGTGCTTGCCGACCCGGTAGAGCGTGATCGCCTTGTTGTACTGCGCCCCCGCGTGCTCTGGTTCGACGCTGAGGGCGAAGTTGAAGCGCTCGATCGCCTCCTCGAAGCGCTCGAGGTCCGAGAGGCAGATCCCGTGCTCGACGAGGATCTCGACGTGGATCGGATCGTCGGCGAGGTACGTGTCGTAGACCTGCTCGGCCTCCTCGAGCCGACCCTGACGGCGGAGCATCGCCCCGAGCGCCGAGGTCGCCTCGAACATCGAGCCGCCGCCGCGGTCGGCCTCGTTGGCATGGCGATAGCAGCCCTCGGCCTCGTCTTCACGGCCGAGCCGCTCGAGCACCGCGCCGAGGTTGTAGTGCTGCAACGAGCCCGCCGGCTCGACGTCGATCGCGACCGCGAAGGCGGCCCGCGCCTGCTCGAGATCGCCGAACAGGTCGTGTACGTTGCCGAGCGCGATCAGGATGTCGATCTCCCGCGGAAATTCACTGGCCGCGCGCCGGGCCAGCGTCAACGCGTTGTCCAGTTCACCCGTCTCACACAGCCCGCGGATCCACATGCAGTACATGCGGACCAGATCGTCGGGCGGCAATTCGGGCTCCCACGAGCTTCGAAGCAGACGCACCGCAGAATCGGCGGCGCCCTGATCGAGAAGTGTGGCGATCGCGTCCAGCGGCAGAGAGGGCATAACGACGGTCGGGGAGACCTGTTTTTACACGGCGAGGCCGGGCTGGCAATCTCTCGCACAACAGCCATGCTGGGGCCAGCACCGCCGACGTGTGCGCCCTCATCCTCGCCCCTGCTACGTCCGCGCGCGGCGGAGGTTTCGCCGCCCTGCGAGGCGCACCAGCAAGCCGCGCGGCAAGACCCCGGCCAGCTTCGCCACCAGCTTGGGGCCGATCCCCGCGTGCGAGACAGCCCGCCCCGCCAGCGCGTCGCGCAGGGCTAGGGCCACGACATCCTCCGCTCGCGCGCCCGTCGACTCGCGCGCCCCCGCGACCGCGAAGAACTCCGTCGCGACCGGCCCCGGACAGACCGCGCACACCGAGATCCGTCCCCGCCACTCCTCGCGCAACGCCAGCGCCAGCGCCAGCGCGTAGCTCTTGCTCGCCGCATACGCGGCGAAGTACGGCGCCGGCACATGGGCCGCCGCCGAGGCCACCTGGACCACGATGGCACCAGGATCCATGTGGCCCACCAGGCCGTGCAAAAGCAGCGTCCCTGCGCGGACGTTCAGATCGAGCATTCGCCCCAGCTCCTCCGCCGAATGGCCTTCAAAGGCCCCCAGGAGCCCGAATCCAGCGTTGTTGATCAACAACGCCACCCGCGCACCGCTGCTTCGCGCCCGCGCCAGCACCGCCTCCACGCCTGTCCTCTCGGCCAGGTCTGCAGAGATCACCACGCCGCGCCCCGAGGGCAGCTCGGCCGCGAGCGCATGCAGCCGCGCCTCTCGACGCGCGACCAGCCAGATCTCCTGCACCTCGGAAAAAGCCGGGTGTGCATCGACTTGCCGGGCGAAGGCCTCACCCAGTCCAGCCGAGGCCCCGGTGATCACCGCGACCTTCATGCGAGACCGGGCAAGCGATCACGCACCAGCCCCAGAAACAGACCGATGCCGGTCGGGATCAGCTCATCGTCGAAGTCGAAGTCCGGGTGATGACACACCGGCGTGTCCTCGCCGGCCCGCTGGGCGCCGAGGAACACATAGGCCCCGGGCACCGCCTCCGCCAGATACGCGAAGTCCTCCCCACCCGCGCAGGGCAGCCCGAGCTCGCTCACCCGCTCGGCGCCGACCAGCTGCGTCGCCACCCGGGCCGCCGCCGCCGCGCAGCGCGGATGGTTCATCGTCACCGGATAGCCGACCTCCACCTCGAGCTCGATCTGCACCCCGAAGCTGCGCGCCGTGCCCTCCACGACCTCGCGCAGCCGCTCCATCACCCGCGCCGTGACCTCGGGGTGGAAGCTCCGCACCGTGCCGCGCAGCAGCGCCGAATCCGGGATCACGTTGTGCGTCGTGCCGGCCGAGAACTGGGTGATCGACAGCACCGCGCCGCCCTGATAACCGAGCCCGCGCGCGACCACCGTCTGCAGCGCGCTCACCAGCTGCGCGCCGGCGACGATCGGGTCGCGGCACATCTGCGGCTGACTCGCATGTCCACCCTTGCCGGCGATCGTCAGCGTCAAGATGTGGACCTGCGCCAGCATCGCCCCCGGCTTCACATGCACCTGTCCTTTGGGGAAGCCTGGCCAATTGTGCAGCCCGTAGACCTCTGCCACCCCGGCGAGCGCACCCTCGGCGACCATCACCTTCGCCCCGCCGCCACGCACGCCCTCCTCCGCCGGCTGGAACAGCAGCCGCACGTTGCCCGGCACCGCGTCCCGATGCCGCGCCAGCAGCTCGGCGACCCCGAGCAGGATCGCCGTGTGCCCGTCGTGCCCGCACTTGTGCGCCTTGCCCGGATGCACCGAGCGATGCGGCAGATCGGTCGTCTCATGCATCGGCAAACAGTCGAGGTCGGCCCGTAGCGCGATCGTCGGACCCTCGGCCCCCGGCCGCAGATCCGCGATCAGGCCGGTCCCCGCGCAATCACGCGGCGCATAACCCCGCGCCTCCAACCACTCGCGCACCAGCGCCTGGGTCCGGGTCTCCTCGAAGCCGAGCTCCGGGTGCCGGTGGATGTCGCGGCGGATCTGCTGCAGCTGCGGCAGCAGGGCCTCGATGTCGCCTCGTGGGTCGGTCCAGGACATGCCCCGCACACTAGACCAACTCGCCGCCGCGCGCTCAGCCAGCCGCCGCGCGCTCAGCCAGCCGCCGCGCTCACGGCCGCTCGGGCCCGCTCCGCCAGCGCATAGTTGCCAGGACGCCGGAGGGCGTGCCACCCTGTCGACCATGCAAACCCCGCCCGCAGACCCGCAAGCAGCCCCCGGCGGGCCTGGTCTGACCGCGCCGCCGCAGGCCCAGCCGCCCGCCGGCTCGAGCCCGCAACCGGTCACCGACGAGATCCTGTTCGAGGGTATCGCCAAGCACAGCAGCAACGTCGGCACCTACCTGATGTGGGTCGGCGTCTGCCTGCTCGGCGGCCTGATCGGCTACGGCCTGCTGCAGATCCCCGCGCTCGCCGGCTACCCCCTGTGGGTGCTCAGCCTGCTCGGCGTGCCGATGCTGCTGTGGAGCTACCTCGTGCACATCAAGACCCGCTACAAGATCACCCGCCGCCGCGTCGAGTGCGAGCGCGGCGTCGTGACCACCCGCCTCGACACCCTCGAGCTGTGGCGCGTCCTCGACGTCCGTTACGAGCGCAACCTGATCGACCAGATCTTCGACAACGCCAAGATCATCCTCATCGGCACCGACCAGTCGGATCCGAGCCTCATGCTCTACGGCATGCCCGACCACCGCCAGCTGTTCGAGCGCATCCGCGACGCCGTCCAGTTCGCGCGCCACACCAACCGCCCCATGGAGCTCGTGCCCGGCGGCCACGGTGCCGACGCCGGCATGCTCATGGGCGGCGGCGGCGACCACATGCACCACTGACCACTGACCATCACGGACGCGGCCGACCACATACACCACTGATCAGGACCGCTCCGCGCGCTTGCATGCGCCCAGCCGGCGACCTCGTAACGGCCCCAGGCCCGCGGGGCTTTTCGCTATCATCGCCGGGCATGTCCAGGCCCGAGAACCCGTCCGCGCTCCACATCCTCGGCTTCGTCTACCTGACCTTCGCTCACTGCACCGACGGCGAGCTGGCCAAAGAGGAACTCGACGCCATCTCCCGCGTGCTGCAAAGCTGGCTGCCCGACGCGCCCCAGGCGGTCATCAGCCGCGTGCTCGTCGAGTCCGCCGCCTGGCTCAACGACGTCGACACCGACGACGCCCGCCTCGCCCTCGCCGAGCAGTACGCCCACCTGATGCGCCAGCAGATGAGCCCCAAGCAGCGCGGCGCGGTGCTCGTCAACCTCATCGAGCTCGCCCGCGCCGACGGTAAGGTCACCACCCGCGAGGAGCTGTTCATCGCCCGCCTCACCGAGATCCTCGACGCAAAAAACGCCTGAAACGAGCCGACTAACTGTCGCGCACGGGCGCCGGCACCAGCACCGGACGCGGCAGCGAGGCGACCCAGCGGTCGAGCTCGAGCGCATCCTCGCTCTGCACCACCGGACCGAGCGCCTGCAGCTGATTGATCTGGGTGCGCAGCTGCTGCTTGGCGCGGGCCAGTCGACCCTTGACGACGCCGAGGGTCACCTCCATCGCGTCGGCCAGCTCCTGGTGGCTCATGCCCTCCCAGTAGTGCAGCTCGAGCAGCACCTGCGCGTCGACCGGGATCCGGCGCAGCCCGGCCGCCAGCACCCGCTCCGCCGCCGCCCCGTCGACGACCTGGCTCGGCGAGGGCGCCAGGTCCTCGAGCGAGGTCTCGAGCACGTCGATGCGGTCGTTCGCGTGCCGGCGGTAGTGCCCGTACAACATGTGCCGGGCGATGCCATACAGGTAGCTGCGAAAGCTCGCCTGACCCTCGCCGCGAAACCGGTCGCGCCCCTCCACGCAGGCCAACAAGGTCTTTTGGATCAAGTCATCGATGTCTCGCGTCACCTTGCCCGCGAAGAACCGATACAGCCCCGGGAAGTGGCGCGCGAACAACAGCTCACCGGCGGCCGCGTCCCCGGCACGCCAGCGCTCCAGTAGGCTGGGGTCCTCGTCCAAGTCTCCATCTTACGATCATCGGGCCCGCGGGTGAAGCGCGATAAAGAGTTTTTGCGCTGTTCCCGGGCAACCCCGCCCCCAAATACCTGTCCCTAAAGACAGGCTTTAGGCGATTCGCGGCGGGTGACCGCTATCGCCGACCCCGTGATGATCCCCGTCCACGTTCGCAAGACTCTCGACCGGGGGCGAAGCGCGCTGACTCTGCCTTTGCGCGCAATCCGAAAAATTTTGTGATCCATTCGCCTGGTTCTGACACTACACACTCAGCCCGGGGCTTCTCCCACCCTGGAAGGGCACCTATGATCAATTACACCACGCTTCCCCCCGTGGGAACTGCAGCCCCCGAGTCCGACCCCTCCGAACTCCACACCAGCGGCGAAACGACCGCCGGGGACCCGCTGCGCCAGTTATTTCACCGCAACGCCAACCACCTCAACAGCGCCCAGACGCGGCGCATCCACGCCCGCCTGAAGCACCGCCTGTTCGCCGAAGACAGCGAACTCGGCTGACGCATCCGGCTCATTCATCCCCCCTCATCCCCCATCGAAGCTCCCCCCGCTTCGATGTCTGTTCGCCGCAAATGCGGCACAATATTCGGCGCATGACGCGCCCATGCATTGCAGACCTATCCCCCCCGGTCTTCAATGCATGAGTCCGCAAGCAGCGGACCCCTGGTTTGAACCCCCCGAATACGCGACTGAAGGCCGCCCGCGCCCGCGGACGCCTGCGCTAGCGCTGCCGGGCCCGGGCCGCCGCGATGGCCTCGGCGAGCATCAGCTCGTGCTCGGCCGGATCGGCCCAACGCTGCTGACCCGCCGCCGACAGCAGGTCGATGGGGTCAAAGTAACAGTAGAAGGCCGCCTCGTTGACGTTGGGACTGCGATACACGCTGATCCCGGTCTCGGGGTTGTAGTGCTCGAAGGAGTGACAGTCCCGCTTGCCGCCGCCACCCGGCGCGTCGACGACGAAGGTCGGAGTGTTGAAGCCGGCCGTCAGCCCCCGCACCTGCTTCTCGAGCTCGATCGCCGTGCCGACGGTCGTGCGCAGGTCCTCGACGCCTTTGACGAGGTCGTGCACGTACACGTAGTAAGCGTGCACGTTCAGGTAGCTCATGCGCTTGATCAGCAGGCGCATGGTCTCCGGCGCGTCGTTGACCCCGCGCTGCAGCACCGACTGGTTTCGCACGGTCACGCCGGCCTCGAACAGCCGGTTCATCGCCCGCTGCGTGATCTCGGTCAACTCGGTCGGGTGGTTGAAGTGCGTGTGCAGCACGACCTCCTTGTGCAGCTTGCGCCCGCGCTCGACCACCCCGGCCAGCGCCGCGAACCACGGGTCGTCGGTCAGGATCTTCTGCGGCATCACGGCCGGACCCTTGGTCGCAAACCGCATGCGCCGGACATTGGGCAGGTCGAGCAGCCGGTTGCCGATGGTCGTGATGTGCTCGGCCCGCAGGTTGTACGAGTCCCCTCCGCTGATGACGATGTCCTCGAGCTCCGGCCGCGACGCGATGTACTCGAAGGCCCGCTCCCACCGGTCCACCGTCGGCTTCAGGCTGACCTTCTCGACCTGGTCGGTGTCGACACCGACCGCATAACTGCGGGTGCAAAATCTGCAGTAGACCGGACAGGTGTCGAGCGCCAAAAACAGCGCCTTGTCCGGATAACGATGCGTCAACCCCGGCACCGGCGCGTCGGCCTGCTCGTGCAGCGAGTCGAGGTCGAGCTTGGGATGGTCGGGCCGCAGCACCGAACCCAGCGGGATGAACTGCCGCCGCAGCGGGTCCTCATAGGCGTTGGCCCAGTCGATCAGGCTCAGCAGGTACGGCGAGACCCGCAGGCTCATCGGCGCGCGATGAAACCCTTCCCGCGCGTCGGCGATGAAGCCGGGCGTCACCAGCTCCTGCACCACGTCGAGCAGCTTGTCCG
Organism: Nannocystis sp.; assembly: GCF_013812955.1. Lineage (GTDB taxonomy): Bacteria > Myxococcota_A > Polyangia > Nannocystales > Nannocystaceae > Nannocystis. Next base: position 12,553 of record NZ_JACCSO010000270.1, read on the forward strand.
GCTTGACGATCGTGTGCTTGCTCTGCCACCGATGGTCGAGCCAGGTCGCCTCGTCGATGTCACGGTACGCGGGGATCTTGCGCCAGAAATCCCCCCCGAGCAGCTGACGATGCACGAGGCTCTCCGGATCGACCGGGGCCTTCTGCGGGTGCTCGTCACGCCCAACGATGGTCAGCTTCTCCATAGCCGAGAGGTGTAGTCCAAAACCCCGCAGGGCACAGCGCAGGGGCGAAGTTCACCGCAATCCTCGCAAGCTCACGTGCGTGTCGCCGCTCACGCCCGCCGCCGCGCTACACTGCTCGCCCCGTGCCCCCGCAAGGCCGACCACCACCCGCGGCGCCCGCGACCGCCGCTGCTCGCACTTCCGCACGGCCCACGTCGGCCACGTCGACCACCACCTCGACCACCACGTCGGCCAGCCCGCCGACCCCGTGGCCCACCGCCGCGATCACCCACCTGCGCGACGATGACGCCCTCCATCGCGCGCTCGCCGAGCTGCAGACCCGTCACCCCGCCGCCCTCGGCCTGCTCGTCCTGCTCGCCGCCCCGCACCCCGATCTGCCCCGTGAGGCCGCCCACGACCCCCGCCGCCTGCGCGCCGAGCTGCTCGCCCTCGCCGCCGAGGGTCAGGTCTTCATCCTCCACCTCGCCTGCTTCAGCGCCCTGCACCCGCTCCAGACCCTGCTCGCCGGCGACGGCGAGCCGCCCTACGTGGTCTTCCACGACGCGCACTTCGCCCTCGCGGCGCTCCAGCCGCTCGGCATCGACCCGCCGCGCTTCGGCTGCACCCTGACCGCCGCGACCCTGCTCGCCGAGGGCGCCCCGCGCGGCCACGACGACCTCGACCTCGCGCGCCTGATCGCCCAGCACCTGCACCACGGCCTGCCCGGCCAGGTCCAGCAGGGCCAGGTCATCCCCGCGATCGCCCGCTACCCGGTCGCCGCCGCCGCCGCCGACTGCCTGGTCCCGCTGCTGCGCGCCCTCACCCCGACCCTGCGCGAGCGCGGCCTGGCGCGCCTCTACGAGCTCGAGTGCCGCCTGCTGCCCTCCGTGCTCGCCATGGAGGGCGCCGGCCTCGGCCTCGACGTCGCCGGCTTCAACCACATCGCCGCCGGCTGGCAGCGCGAGAAGGACGCCGCCCCGCCGCCCGAGCGTCTCGCCCAGCTCGACAAGCTGCTGTCCACCTACGCCCACTGGGCCCGCGACTTCGTCGCCGACGACGGCCGCATGCGCCCGCACCTGCACCCGCTCGCCACCGACTCCGGCCGCTTCGCCTGCAGCCAGCCGAACCTGCAGCAGGTCCCCGCCGAGCACACCGCCCCCGGCCTGCGCGCCTGCTTCGTGCCCGCGCCCGGCATGGTCTTCATCATCGCCGACTACGCCCAGATCGAGCTGCGCGTCGCCGCCCAGCTCGCGCCCTGCCCGGCCCTGCGCCAGGTGTTTCGCGACGGCCGCGACCCCCACCGCGCGACCGCGGCCACCCTCGCCGGCAAACCCGAATCAGAGATCTCCGCCCACGAGCGCAAACTCGCCAAGGCCGTCAACTTCGGCTTCCTGTTCGGCATGGGCGCCCGCCGCTTCCAGGAGTACGCCCTCGGCAGCTACGGCCTGGTGCTCGAGCCCACCGCCGCCCAGGCCGCCCGCGACGCCTTCTTCGCCACCTTCCCCGGCATCGCCGCCTGGCACCGCAAGGTCGGCAACTGGGAGCCCCGCAGCCACCGCGAGGACATCACCGTCACCACCGCCCTCGGCCGCCGCAAGCGCTTCCCCGCCGGCCACTTCAGCTTCAACGCCGCCCTCAACATCCCCGTCCAGGGCACCGCCGCCGAGGGCTTTAAAAAGGCCATGATCGACCTGCACGCCGTCCTCGGCCCGATCGGCGGGCGCGGCGTGCTCTGCGTGCACGACGAGTACCTCGCCGAGGTCCCCGAGGACCGCGCCGAGGCGGCCCGCCTGCTGGTCCAGAGCACCATGGAATCCGCCATGGCCACCGTCGTGCCCGGGGTCCCGATCGTCGCCGAGGCCCACATCGCCCGCAGCTGGGCCGACAAGTGACAGGCGCCCCGGCCGCGGACCCCGGCGCGAAACCTCACGGCCTCCATGAGGCTCCAATGCACCGGCCCGGCGCTTCGCCGCTGCCCCTCGTCACCGGGAGACTTACAAAGAGATGCACCCTCTCATCATCAACCGCCGCGCGTTCGTGCGCGGCACGGCCTCCGGCATCGCCCTGCTCGGCGCTGCCGGCCCAGGACTGCTCGCTGGCTGCACGCGCAGCGCATCCACGAGCCCCCCCCGTACCATGATCCCCGGCGACCAATCTCACCTCTCCGAATACCTCGGCTTCTTCTCGGTCGACGAGCCCACCATCACCCGCGTGATGGCCGAGCTCACCGCCCGCGGCGCGGACGCGGCTGACCTCTACTTTCAGCACAGCCGCGACAACAGCATCACCATGGAGGACGGCATCATCAGCCGCGCGTCCTCCTCCGTCGACCAGGGCGTCGGCCTGCGTGTCGTCGTCGGCGACCAGACCGGCTACGCCTTCACCGAGGACCTCTCGCTCGCCGCCATGCTCGGCGCCGCCCGGACCGCGGCGAGCATCGCCCACGGCACCCAGCGGGTCGCCCCCGTCGCCTACGACCACGCCAAGCGCAGCAGCTTCTACGCGCTCAAGCAGCCGTGGTCCGAGGTCGGCGTCGCCCGCAAGCTGCCGCGCATCGAGCAGCTGAACAACCTCGCCCGCGCCGCCGACCCCTCCGTCGAGAAGGTCACCGTCAGCTGGGCCGACGGCGAGGAGCTGGTCCTCATCGTCGACATGCACGGCAAGATCCACACCGACATGCGGCCGATGACCCGCCTGTGGTGCTCCGTCACCGCCAAGAAGAACGGCGTCAGTCAGGCCAACTCCGCCAACCTCGCCGGCCGCCACGGCTTCGAGTGGTACACCGACGAGCGCCTCGCCTTCGTCGCCGGCGAGGCCGTCAAGCGCACCATGATCCTGTTCGAGGCCAAGCGACCGCCCGCCGGCGAGCTCCCGGTCGTGCTCGCCGCCGGCGCCTCCGGCATCCTCCTCCACGAGGCCATCGGCCACGGCATGGAGGCCGACTTCAACCGCAAGGGCACCAGCATCTATGCCAGCATGCTCGGCAAGAAGGTCGCCCCCGACTTCGTCACCATCGTCGACGACGCCACCCAGCCCGGCGAACGCGGCGCGCTCAACGTCGACGACGAGGGCAACACCACCGAGAGGACCGTGCTCGTCGACCACGGCGTGATGGCCTCCTACCTGCACGACAGCATCAGCGCCCGCCACTACGGCCACAAGGGCACCGGCTCCGGTCGCCGCGAATCCTTCCGCCACGCGCCGCTGCCGCGCATGCGCAGCACGTACATGGAGAACGGCCCCCATTCCCGCGACGAGATCATCGCGTCGGTCAAGAAGGGCATCATCGCCGAGACCTTTACGAACGGTCAGGTCCAGATCGGCGCCGGCGACTTCACTTTTTATATCAAAAATGGCTGGCTGATCGAGGACGGCAAGATCACCGCCCCGATCAAGGACATCAACATCATCGGCAACGGCCCCGAGGCCCTGCGCAACGTCACCATGGTCGGCAACGACACCAAGCTCGACTTCGGCGGCTGGACTTGTGGCAAGGACGGCCAGTCGGTCCCCGTGTCCCAGGGCATGCCCACCACGCTCGTGTCGAAGATGACCGTCGGAGGCGAAAATGCCTGATTCCAAGACTCCCTCCCACCCCTCCGCGACCGGCGCTGAGTCCACTTCACGCCCCTCCGGCGCTGCCACGGAGCTGCTGCAGAGCGCCACCGCGGCCGTCGACATGGCCCGCACCGCCGGGGCCCAGGACGCCTGGGCCGCGCTCTCGCGCGACCGCTCGATCAGCTACACCTTCCGCGACGGCAAGATCGAGAAGGTCGAGGAGAGCACCTCGCGCGGCCTCGGCATCAGCCTCTACGTCGACGGCCGCTACTCGAGCCACAGCACCACCGACCTGCGCCCCGATCGCCTGCAGGCTTTTATTAAAGAGGCCGTCGCGCTGACCCGCGCGCTGCAGCCCGACCCGCACCGCAAGATCCCCGACCCCGCGCTGTTCGAGGGTCGACCCGCCCTCGACCTCGAGCGCGTCGACCCGGCCGTGGCCGGCGTCACCCGCGAGCAACGCGAGGCCTGGTGCGCCGAGATGGACGCCCGCGCCCACGCCGACAAGCGCGTCATCTCGGCCGAGAGCGGCCTGTTCAGCGGCGACTCACTCGGCGCCTCCGCCAGCTCCAACGGCTTCTCCGGGACCTGGGAGGGCGGCTACATGGGCTACAGCTGCACCGCCACGGTCCGCGAGGGCGAGGACAAGCGCCCCGAGGGCTCCGCGGTGGCCGTCGGCCGCTTCCTCGCCGCGCTGCCCGAGCCCGGCAAGGTCGCCGACAAGGCGCTGCGCCACGCGCTCGAGCGCCTCGGCAGCAAGAAGGGCCCGACCCTGCGCGCCACCATGGTCGTCGACCCCGAGGCCGCCGTCTCGCTGATCTCCCGCGCCCTCGGCCCGGCCAGCGCCGCGGCGATCCAGCAGGGCCGCTCGTACTGGGCCGGCAAGATCGGCCAGCCGCTGCTCGGTGACCGCCTGACCATCACCGACGACCCGCTGATCCCGCGCGGCCTCGGCTCGCGTCACTTCGACGGCGAGGGCATCGCCGCCAAGCGCATCCCGATCGTCGAGAACGGCGTCGTCCGCAACCTCTACGTCGACACCTACTACGGCCGCAAGCTCGGCATGGCGCCGACCACCGGCTCGTCCTCGAACCGCGTCGTCGGCCTCGGCGACAAGCCGCTCGCCGAGCTGCTCGCGGAGGCCGGCACCGGCGTCTACGTCACCTCGTGGCTCGGGGGCAACAGCGACCCGACCACCGGCGACTTCTCGCTCGGCCTGCGCGGCCACCTGATCGAAAACGGCAAGATCGGCGCGCCCATCGGCGAGATGAACGTCACCGGCAACCTGCCCGCCCTCTATCAAAGCCTCGTCGCCCTCGGCAACGACCCCTACCCGTACTCGAGCCTGCGCGCCCCGACCCTGGTGTTCGAGAACGTGCAGTTCAGCGGCACCTGAGCCGGTTAACCACGAACGGCCTGGCATCGCACCCCATCAGGGGGCCCTGCCAGGCCGTCTTGCGTCCGCGGCCTCAGCCCCGGAAGGGCGTGAAGCACTCAGCCCGGACTACTTCTTCAGGCTCTTGCAGAAGTTGACCGCGTTGGTCTGCTGCTCGGTCTGCGAGGCGGTGGTCTCGCACCAGATCGCCTTGCCGCCGATGTCGCGGCGGACCTGCGCGAAGAAGTTCTTGCCCATGCTGCCCTCGTTGTCGAAGGTGACGACCCAACCGTCGGCCAGCTTCTCGTCCTTGAGGTTCTTGGGCGTGAACATCTCGGCCTCCTTCTTGGCCTCCTCGATGGTCTTCGGCTGGGTGTCGGAGGCCTCGGCGACGTTCACGACCAGGCCCGGGCCCATGATCATGTGGCCGGTGCCCATGATGGCGTCATTGACGGTCGAGTCGGCCGGCGCTTCCGCCTTGAGGCCGAGCTTCGGCAGGTCGAGCGCGGCAAGCTTGGGAGCGCCACCGCCACAGGCGAGGAGGAGCGCGACGGGGAGAGCAGCGAGCAGATTCTTCATAGATGTCCTTGAGGGGTCGGCGAGAACGAGGGCGCTTGGTCGTGCGCGGGGAACGAGGGCGCGCCCAAGGCGCGCTGTCGGGCAGAGGATCCACGGCCAATCCCCCGGCGTCAAGGGCGGACACGCACCGACGCGCAAAAAATTCTCATGCCCCCGTCGGTGGCGACACACGACGGGGGCACAAGAATGTTTGCACTTCGGGACCGCCCGCATCCTGGGCAGCTCTGCACGCCAACGCCAACGCTTTCCTAACCACCCAACGCTTTCCTACCCAACCTACCTACCCGACCGATTTTCGCCCATCTGCATCCGCCCAGCGCGGACCCCCTCCACCCACCATAAACAGCAGCCTACCCGGTGCGAGGCCCCGTTTCGCTGCTCCCTGGGGGCCACTATACCCGCAGTCGTTCTCGGATAGCAACGTAATTAATTACAGTTTTTTGGGTGCATTCCTGCGCGTGGCGCCGGCCGCGTGGATCAGTTTCACACAGGTGTGCACCTCGTAGCTTTGGTGCCTGTCTCTTCGGCCATGTGTACACATATTCGCCCAGGCGGGCGACACGCAGGCGGCCCGAGCGAGGCGATCCCGCCCGCCGCGCTGCAATCTCGCTCGCTGCCACGTGTCTGGCCCCAGGTTCGCCTCCAGGCCCGAGCAACGGCGGGTAGAGCGCTGGCGCGCGGTCGCGATTCATCTACACTGCGCCGGTGCACGAACTGCTGGACGCCTCTGCCGTGACGCTGGCGCGCTGGATCCGCCAGCGCAAGCTCTCGCCGCGCGAGCTGCTGGAGGCCCTGATCGCCCGCATCGCCGACGTGAACCCGGCGATCAACGCCGTCATCGCCGAGCGCCATGAAGCCGCCCGCGCCGAGGCCCTCGCCGCCGAGCACCGCGTCATGCACGAGCCCGTCGAGGACCTGCCGCCGCTGCTGGGCTTGCCCTATACCGCCAAGGAGTACATCAGCGCCCGCGGCATGCCGCTGAGCGCCGGCATCTGGTCGCGCCGCCACATCCGCGCCGAGACCGACGCCGAGACCGTCGCCCGCCTCGGCCGCGCCGGCGCGATCCTCGTCGGCATCACCAACGTGCCCGAGGGCGGGCTGTGGATGGAGACCTATAACGACGTCTACGGCCGCACCCACAACCCCTGGGACCTCAGCCGCACCGCCGGCGGTTCGAGCGGCGGCGAGGGTGCGATCGTCGCCAGCGGCGGGGTCGCCTTCGGCCTCGGGGCCGATGTCGGCGGCTCGATCCGCATCCCCGCGGCCTTCTGCGGCTGCGTCGGCCACAAACCGACCGGACGCATGGTCCCGAACACCGGGTTTTGGCCCGAGCCCAGCGGGGAGCTCAGCGCATATCTCGTCTGCGGCCCGCTGACCCGCCGCGTCGAGGACATCCACCCGATCCTCTCCGTGCTCGCCGGCCCCGACCAGGTCGACACCGTCGTCAAGGACTGGCCGCTCGAGCGCCCCGCCGACGTCGACCTGCGCGGCGTCACCGTCTACCCGATGCTCGGCAACGGAAGGATATGGATCCGCGAGCCGATGCGCCGCGCCGTCGAGCAGGCCACCGCCGCCCTGGCCGACCGCGGCGCCGCGATCGGCAGCCTCGACAATCGCAGCCTGCGCAACGCCTTCCCGATCTGGTCGGCGATGATGTCCCTCTCCGGCAGCCCGCCCTACTCGGAGATCCTCGGCGGCGGCCAGCCCATCGCCGTCCTCCGCGAGCTCACCCGCCTCGCCTTCGGCCGCTCCCGCCACACCCTGCCCGCCGTGCTCGTCGTCGGCCTCGAGAACCTCTCCAACTACTTCACCGGCAGCAAGCACCAGCTGCTCGCCGTCGGCAAGGCCCTCCAGGCCGAGCTGGAGGCCGCCCTCGGGCCAAGAGGCGTGCTGCTGTTCCCGCCCTACAGCCGCCCCGCACCGAAGCACACGCGGCCGCTGCTCACCCCCTTCGACTTCGTCTGCACCGGCCTCTTCAACGTGCTCGAGTTCCCCTCGACCACGGTCCCGGTGATGTGGCACGAGGGCCTGCCGGTCGGCGTCCAGGTCATCGGCCGCCGCGGCAACGACGGCCTGACGATCGCCGTCGCCCAGGCCATCGAGGACGCCTTCGGCGGCTGGCGTCGCGCCAACCCCAGGCTCCCCGGCGCCGCCATCACCCGGCCGCAATGAGCCGGGCCGGGATGTCCCCGAGAACATGGCCTTTCAGTCATGTCCTCAAGGACAGCTCATGAGTTCACGGCAGCTCGCCGGCCGTCACCTGCACGCTGGCCCCACGCGCGAGGCCGAGGGTGACCACCGTGCCCGGCACGACTCTGGTCAGCGCGTGATACAGGTAGCTGTTGGCCCCGGAGACCGCCTGGCCGTCGACGGTCACGATCTCGTCGCCCGGGACCAGGCCTGCCGCGCTCGCCGGACCGCCGGGTCGCACCATAGCGACCATGCAGCGAAACAGCAGCGGGTCGGCGCCCGGCTCGACCTGCTTGAGCCCGAGGCCGAGATCGCCGGCCGCATCGCCCTTCTTGACCCGCTTCCTGGCGACCCGGATCGGCGGCAGCTCGACCGCCGCGTCGCTCGCCGCGATGACCACCGGCATCGACGTGAACTCGTAGTCGTCGCCGTCCCAGTTCTGCGGATACACATAGACGATCACCTTGCCCGCCGGCGCCTGCGTGACCTCGTAGCGGCCCGCGTCATCGGTGATGTTGAGCTTCTTCTCGTCGCCCCCGCCGTACGCCGCCCCGCCGTCGCTCACGCTCACGTAGAGGCCCGGCACCGGCTTGCCCTCGAGGTCGACCAGCGTGCCGCGCACGGTCACCTTCGGCACCAGCTCGATGCGCAGCCCCGTGGTGTCCTGGCCCGCGGTCATCGTCGCCTCGACCTCCGCCGAGCCCCCGCCCGCGCCGACCTTGAGCTTGTAGGTGCCCGCGGGCAGCTCCGGGAGGGTCCACGCGCCGCCGGTGCGAAAGAAGCTGTCATGGCGGCGAAAGCCGGTCTTCTCGTCCTCCAGGGAGATCGTGAAGTCCTCGGGCGCCCCGGCCCCGCGCAGGGCCACCGTGCCCGCCATGCGCCCGGTCCCCGCGATCGTCAGCACGACATCGCTGCCCGACGCGACGTGCTCGAGGATCGCCTCGCCGCCGCCCTTACGATGGGCCCGCAGCGTGTGCTTGCCCGGCGACAGGTCCTCGAGCGTGAAGCGGCCGTCCTCGTCGCTCAGGTGCGGCGTGCCATAGAAGCTCGCCCAGCGCCCGTCTCGCGCCGCGGCGCCGCTCGCCGCGGTCGCGCTGTCCGACTCGAGCGTCGCCTCGATGAACGCGTCCGCCACCGGCCCGCCGCTCTCGTCGCGCACCACCCCGGCGATCTTCTCCGCCGCACCCGCCACCACCAGCTTGACCGTCTCGACCCCACCCTCGCGGATGCTCACCTTCTCGCCCTGGACGTCGTCGTCGCTGGTCCCCGGCGCGCGCATGGCCTCCCAATTGCGGGTCGCCCTCACCCGGTAATCCCCGGGCGCCACGCTCTCGAAGCGAAAGCTCCCATCATCGGCCACCACGGTGTTGAGCCAGCGCTTGCCGTCATGCATCGCCACCTGCACGTCCGCCACGGCCCGCCCCTGGGCGTCGCGCACGGTGCCCTTCAGCTCGCCGCTCGCCGGCAGCACGATCCGCAGGTCCTCGACATCGCGGTCCGCGGACAGCTTCACCGCCGTCGGCTTGTCCGGCACAGCGCGCGGTGGATTCCAGGCCGACAGCGTGACCTCGTAGTCGCCCGGCAGCAGCCCCGCGAGCTCGAAGCGGCCCTCGCCATCGGTCTGTGCCGACCACACGCTGGTCGTCTGCGCGCGCGGCTTGCTCGGGTCCGGATTCACGCTCGCTCGCACGCTGATCCCCTCGACCCCTTTGCCGCCGGCGCCGATCACGGTCCCGCGGATGACCCGCCCGCCCGTGACCTCCCAGCGCAGCCCGGTCACGCTCTTGTCGACGATCGTCACCCGCTCGTAGCGCTCCGCCGAGATCTTGCCCGGACACCGGATCGTGACCTGAAATTCGCCCGGCAGCAGGCCGCGCGCCCGCACCACGCCGTCGCCCTCGGTGTACCCCTGCGCGTCGCGGCTGTTCGCGTGATCCGTGAGGTAGAGGTAGCCCGAGTCGCAGGCCTCGCCCTCCGCGCTGACGATCTTGCCCTCGATGAAGAAGGCCGGATGCGCCTGGATCACGATCGGCGCCGAGGTCTCCCCGAGCCCGAGGATCGCCTGCTCCTCCGCCTTCCCCATCACATCGTCGGCCTCGGCGTGGGCCTTGTAGGCCCCGGGCTCGAGGCCGTCGAGGCGAAAGTTACCACCCGCGTCCGTCAGCGCAGCGCCCTCGTTCCAGCTCCACCCGCCGCCGCCCGCCGTCACATGTGCGCCCTCGACCGGCGTGCCATCGGCGGCCCGCACCACCTTCCCGACCAGCACCGCCTCCGGGGTCAGGAAGATCTCGAAGCGGTGGCCGGGCGCGGCCCCGTCGTCGTTGCCGTTCGCATAACCGTCGGCCTGCGCCGTGACCCACGTCGAGCCCGGCTTGACCCACATCGAGAACAGCCCCTCCGCGCCCGTCAGCGCGAAGGCGTTGTTACCCATGACCTGGGCGCCCTCGACCGCGCCGCCGCTCAGATCTTTGACCACCCCATGGATCTCCACGCCGCCGCCCTGCAGCGTGATGTCGACCTCGCGCAGCTCCTGACCCGCACGCAGCTCGACGAACTCGCGTCGGCTCACCCCCACGCCGCGGAAGTACAGTCCGGGGATGAAGGTCGGCGCGCTCGCATATACGCCGTGACGCACGCCGAGCAGGCCCTCGATCCGGTACGCGCCGTCGCGCCCGCTCGTCGCGCAATGAATCTTGCGCATGTCGCTGCTCACCAGCCGCTCGGCGCGGGTCCGGGCGCACACCTGCGCGCCCGTGATCGGCTGCCCCTGCGCATCGCGGATGGTCCCCGACACCGACGCCAGCGCCAACTTCAGCGGATCGATCACCAGCTCCGGACGGCTGCGCGGCCCGGTCGCCTGGCTCGCCGCATTCGCCTGGCTCGCGACCTCGGCCGCCGCGTCCTTGGGCACCGCGGCGTCGCCACGCAGCAGCCACCACAGCCCGCCAGCCACCACCCCCAGCCCCAAAACCAGTACAGTCCGCGTCGGTCGCCCTTGCTCGGCCATCACTCAATCTCCTCGTTCATGTGCTTCGCGACGGATCTTGCGCCAGCTCGGCTCATGGCATAACCCCGGCCGTCACCTGCACGCTGGCTCCGCGCGCGAGGCCAAGGGTGACCACGGTGCCCGGCACCGTCATGGTCAACGTGCTGAACAGATAACTGTTGGCCCCGGAGACCGCCTGGCCGTCGACGGTCACGATCTCGTCGCCCGGGATCAGGCCCGCCGCGCTCGCCGGACCGCCGGGACGCACCACCGCGATGATGCAGCGAAACAGCAGCGGATCGGCGCCCGGCTCGGCCTGCTTGAGCCCGAGGCCGAGGTCGCCCGCGGTCTCGCCCTGCTTGACCCGCTTTTTGGCGACCCGGACCGGCGGCAACTCGACCGCCGACTCGCTCGCGGCGATGACCGACCACATCGACGTATACCCATAATCATCGCCGTTCCCGCCCTGCGGATACACAGAGATGCGCACCTTGCCCGTCGGCGCCTGCGCGATCTCGTAGCGGCCCGCGTCATCGGTGACGTTGAGCTTCTGCTCGTCGCCCCGGCTGTACGCCACTCCCCCGCTCACGCCGACATTGAGGCCCGGCACCGGCTTGCCCTCGAGGTCGACCACCGTGCCGCGCACCGTCACCTTCGGGGCCAGCTCGATGCGCAGCCCCGTGGTGTCCTGGCCCGCGATCATCTTCGCCTCGACCTCCGCCGAGCCCCCGCCCGCGCCGACCTTGACCTTGTAGGTGCCCGCGGGCAGCTCGGCGAGGCTCCACGCGCCGCCGGTGCGAAAGAAGCTGTCATTGCGGCGAAAGCCGGTCTTTTCATCCTCGACCGAGATCGTGAAGTCCTCCGGCGCTCCGGCGTCGCGCAGCGCCACCGTGCCCGACAAACGCCCGGTCGCCGCGATCGTCAGCACGACATCGCTGCCCGCCTCGACGTGCTCGAGGATCGCCTCGCCGCCGCCCTTGCGATGGGCCCGCAGCGTGTATTTGCCCGGCGCCAGCTCCTTCAGCGCGAAGCGACCGTCAGGGTCGCTGAGGTTCGGCGTGCCGCCGAAGAAGCTGCCCCAGCGCCCGTCTCGCGCCGCCCCGCTGCTCGCTGCCGCGGCGCTGTCCGACTCGAGCGTCGCCTCGATGAACGCGTCCGCCACCGGCCCGCCGCCCTCGTCGCGCACCACCCCGGCGATCTTCTCCGCCCCCCCCGCGACCACCAGCTTGACCGTCTCGACCCCGCCTGCCTTGATGCTCACCTTTTCGCCCTGCACGTCGTCGTCGCTGGTCCCCGGCGCGCGCATGGCATTCCAATTGCGGGTCGCCCTCGCCCGGTACTCGCCGGGCGCCACGCTCTCGAAGCGAAAGCTCCCGTCATCGGCGACCTTGGCCGACTGCCCGCGCTTGCCGTCGAAGAGCGACACCTCGGCGTCGTTCACCGGCCGCCCCTGCGGATCCCGGAGGGTGCCCTTCAGCTCCCCGCTCGCCGGAAGTGTAATCCGCAGGTCCTCGACATCGCGGTCGGCGGACAGCTTCACCGCCGTCGGCTTCTCGGGCACCGCGCGTGGTTGACTCCACGCCGACAATACGACCTCGTACTCGCCCGGCAGCAGGCCCGCGAGCTCGAAGCGCCCGCCGGCATCGCTGCGTCCCGAGTACGAGCTGGTCTGCTGCGCGCGCGGCTTGCTCGGGTCCGCCTTGGCGACGGCTCGCACGTCGATCCCGTCGACTCCCTTGTCGCCCGCGCCGATCACGACCCCGCGGATCGCCCGCCCCTCCGTGACCTCCCAGCGCAGTCCTTCCACGCTCTTGTCGGTGATCGTCACACGCTCATAGCGCTCGGCCGAGATCTTCCCCGAGCAACGGATGGTGACCTGAAATTCGCCGGGCAGCAGGCCGCGCGCCCGCACCAGGCCGTCGGCCTCGATCTGCGCCCGCGCGTCGCGGCTGTTCGCGTGGTCCTTCAGGGAGAGCCAGCCCGAGTCGCAGGCCTTGCCCTCGGCGGTGATGATCTTGCCCTCGACGAAGAACGCCGGATGCGCCTCGATGAGGATCGGCGCCGAGGTCTCCCCGAGCCCGAGGATCGCCTGCTCCCTCGCCTTGCCCATCACATCGTCAGCCTCGGCGACGGGCTTGTAGGCCCCGGGCTCGAGGCCATCGAGGCGAAAATTGCCGCCCGCGTCCGTCACCTCCGCGGCGTCGCTCCAGCTCCATGCGCCCGCACCCGCGGTCACCCGCGCGCCCTCGACCGGCGTGCCATCGGCGGCCCGCACCACCTTTCCGATCAGCACCGCCTCCGGCGTCAGGAAGATCTCGAACTGATGGCCCGGCGCGACCCCGTCGTCGCTGCCGTTCGCATAACCATCGGCCTGCGCCCGGACCCCGATCTGTCCGGGCTTGACCCACGTCGAGAACAGCCCGTCCACGCCCGTCTGCGCGAAGAAGTTGTTGCCCATCACCTGGGCGCCCTCGATCGCGCCGCCGCTCAGATCCTTGACCACCCCATGGATCTCCACGCCGCCGCCCTGCAGCGTGATGTCGACGCCGAGCAGCTCCTGGCCCGCACGCAGCTCGACAAACTCGCGGCGGCTGGCCCCCTCGCCGCGAAAGTACACCTCGGGGATGAAGGTCGGCGCGCTCGCGTATACGCCGTGACGCACGCCCAGCAGACCCTCGATGCGAAAATGTCCGTCGCGCCCGCTCGTCACGCAATGAATCTTGCGCATGTCGCTGCTCACCAGCCGCTCGGCGCGGGCCCTGGCGCACACCTGCGCGCCCGCGATCGGCTGCCCCTTCGTATCGCGGATGGTCCCGGCCACCGACGCCTGCGCCAGCTTCAGCGGATCGATCACCAGCTCCGGACGGCTGCGCGGCCCGATCGCCTGGTTCGCCACATTCGCCTGGCTCGCGACCTCGGTCGCCGCGTCCTTGGGCACCGCGGCGTCGCCACGCAGCAGCCACCACAGCCCGCCCGCCAGCACCACCAGGCCCAACCCCACAACCATCCGCGTCGTTCGCCCTTGCTCGGCCATCACTCAATCTCCTCGTTCACGTGCGGCGGGACATGCCGGCACCTACACGCTCGACATCTTTAAAAGTTCCGATCACATCCGTCTGCGCGCCAGGATCTCGACCGTGACCCCGCGCGCCAGGCCGAGTCGCAGCGTCGCCCCCTCGGGCACCCCGCGCAACAGCGTATGGAGTGGGCCATTACCGGCGGTGACATCGTGGCCGTCGACCGTCAGGATCTCGTCACCGACCTGCAGACCCGCCGCCGCAGCTGGCCCGCCCGGTCGCACCACCGCCACCATTTGCCGCGCCTGCAGCGGGTCGGCCCCCGACTCCGGGCTCTTGACCGTGTATCCGAGGTCGCCCGCCGCCTCGCCGGTCTTGAGCCGCCGGGGCGCCAGGCGGATCGGTGCCAGCTCGATCGCCGCCTGCGTCCCGTCCAGCTGCATGATGGTCGTCGAGCCCATCACCGCGCTGCCGGCACCCGGGTCCGCCGCGATCATCACGGTCCCGACCGGCGCCTGCTCGACCTCGAAGCGACCCGCCGCGTCGCTGACATGACGCCGGTCCGCGCCGTGGGTCGTCGACATGATCATGCCGAGCCCGATGCGCACCGCGACCCCCGGCACCGGCTGGCCCTCGAGGTCGACCACCGTGCCGCGCACCGTCACCTTGCCCGCCAGCTCGACCCGCAGCCCCGTCTGCGCCTCGCCCGGCGCGAGCGTCGAGCTGATCGTGCCAGTGCCCTCGCCCGCGCTGACGACCAGCTCATAGTCGCCGCCCGGCAGCTCGGGGAAGCTCCACGCGCCGCCGGTGCGAAAGAACTCGTCGCTGCGGCGATACCCGGTGTTCCGATCGCGCAGCGTCGCCGAGAACTCCTCCGGTGCGCCGCCGCCGGGCCGGATCACCGTGCCGGCCATGCCCCCGGTCTCCGCGAGCGTCAGCACCGCCTCGCTGCCGGGCGCGACGTGCTCGAGCACCGCCTCGCCGCCGCCGCGTCGCTGGGCCCGCAGCGTGTATTTGCCGGGTCGCAGGCCCGGGACCACGAAGCGTCCGTCGGCGTCGGTCAGCAGCGGACGTTCGCCCACTCCGCCGCGAAACCGGGCCCGGATCGACGCATCGGCCGTGGTCGCCGCCGCGCTCTCCGACTCGCGACTCGCGGCGATGAATGCATCCGACACCGCCCCGCCGTCGGCATCACGCACCACCCCCGAGATCCGCCCATCATCGGCCTCGACCACCAGCTTCACGGTCTGCGCCGCGCCGGCGTGCAGCTCGACCATCTCGCCCTGCAGGTCGTCGTCGCCGGTGCCGGGCGCTCGCAGCGGGACCCCGTCGCGGGTCGCAAACACCCGATGGGTCCCGGCCGGCACGTGCGCAAGCACGAAGGCCCCGTCATCGCCGACCGGCGTGCGCTGCGGCTGCGCCCCCGCGACCACGGTGACCAGCGCGCGCGCGACCGGCCGCCCCTTCACGTCGTGCACCACGCCGCGCAGCTCGGCGCTCGCCGGCAGCTCGATGCGCACGCCCTCGAGATCCTGTCCCGCGAGCAGGCTCACTCTCACCGGCCTCCCGGGCAGCGCCCGCGGCGTCGAGGTGGTGTGGACGTACACCTCGTAGTCACCCGGCAGCAGCCCCGGCAGCTCGAAGTGGCCCTGCGGATCGGGCCCGATGTTGTCGGCGCTCGTCGTCTGCCCGCGCGACCTGGCCGGTTCGCTCACCGGCCGTGCCCCGACGTGGATGTTCGGCACCGGCTGCCCGCGCGCATCGACCACCATCCCGCGGATCGATCCGCCGCGCATCAATTCCCAGCGCAGCCCGCTGATGGGCGTCGCCGCGACCACGACCGGCGAAACATCCATGGCCGCGACGAAGTTGTCGCAGCGCACGTCGACCTCGTAGGTGCCCGGCAGCAGCCCGCGCACGCGCACCAGCCCGTCGCCCTCGGTCCTGCCGGCGCCGCTGCGGCCGCGCTCGCGCTCGCGCAGCGTCACCCGGCCGTCGTCACACGACGCACCGCCCGCGACCACGATCGTGCCCTCGACATAGGTCGCCGGATGGGCCGCGATCACGATCGGCGCCGAGGTCTCACCGAGGCCGAGCACCAGCTGCTCGGCGGCCAGACCCAGCGCATCATCGGCCTCGGCCCCCGGCTTGTAGACGCCCGGCAGCAGCCCGTCGATGCGAAATTTCCCGCGCTCGTCGGTGAAGGTCCGCGGCCCGCTCGTGCCGTCCGCTTGCACCTCCGCGCCCGCGATCGGCGAGCCGTCGCCGGCCCGCACCACGGTGCCGACGATCACCGACTCGGGCGTCAAGAACAGCTCGAAGCGGTGCCCCGGCGCGGCCCCGGTCTCGCCGCCCGACGCGTAGCCGTCCGCCTGCGCCCACGCCCGCGTGTGGCCCGGACGGACCCACAGCGAGAACTCGCCGTCCGGCCCCGAGCTGGTGACCGCCTGCCCGCTGCCGCCATTGAACCCGCCGCCCGAGACCACCGCGCCCTCGATCGCGCCGCCGCTCAGGTCCGTGACGACGCCGAAGATCTCGACCCCGCCGCCCTCGAGCGTGAGGTCGATGCCCAGCGCCGCCAAACCCGGTCGCAGATCGATCCACGCGCGCCGGGCCGCCCCCTCGCCGCGAGCGAACCACACCGGCACGAAGCCCGGCGCGCTCGCGCCGACCCGGTGCCGCACCCCGAACAAACCCGCGATGCGATAACCGCCGTCCAGCTCGCTACGCGCGCAGCTCGGCGCGCGAATGGCTGCGCCCGCCAGCCGGTCCGAGAGCGCCTGCGCGCACACC